>JAACEL010000153.1 GCA_011682535.1 Nitrospiraceae bacterium
TCGGTGCTTTGACGCCTACGCTGGGCAGGTCGCCAATCGTGTCAATCGCATCGCCGTGCAAGGTGATCGCGGCCATGAAGATCCTCCTTTCCCGCGGTATCCAAATCGATCTTGCCAATCCTGCCTGCATGGTTTGCTGTGCCCGGTTCACGAACCCAGCAGGCTGAAATCGTACTTGCCGAGCATCGTGTAGATATTGATGAGCGCCTTGTTCATCATCTGCTCGCCCGCGCCGAGAGGCACCCAACTCACCTTCGGATCCGCGCCGTAGCCGCCCTCCGAGGCCGCCTCGATCGTCGGGAAATACATGTGGTGGCCGTTGCAGTAGCCGACGAAGATCGTCTTCACCTCACGCACCCGCGCCTTCAGGCGGTTCGCGTGGTTACAGAAAAACTCGCCCGATCCGCCCACGAGCGCCAGTTCCTCGTTCACCAATATCGTGGTCAGGTGCGGCGTAATCTTGTCGCCCTTCATCTCCTCGAACGCCGCTTTGGCGAATTCCGGGAAGAACGCCTTGGCCAGCAGGCCCTCGACGATGGGATTGTCCACCGGCAGCCGCGTGTCGAACTCGAAGTCTTCGTCCATGCCCTTGATCGACGGTTGCTCCGGTACATGCGTCTCGATGGCTCGCGCGATCTTCACGACTTCAGCCCCCATCGCTTTCCCAAACAGTTCGATTCCCTTGGTTTCCGCCGACGGCTTACAGGACATGTCGCCCGCCGCCCCCTGAAGGAACCCGACGTTCGTTGACAATTCATTCTCGACCGCATACATCATCTGCCCCGGCCACTCGGCCGAGAAACGCAAGTCTTCCCCGGGCAACATCGTCGGATGAGCCGCGTAGTTCACCATTAGTGCGATGGGGTTTCCCTCGAGGTCGTCGAACCGAATCACGCTCAGTTCCGAATCCGTCGGCTTCGGTTCAATCTTCGTATGGCGATTGCGGTTCATCAGCACCTCGGCCGACCCCCAGCCGATCCGGGCATCCTGCACCTGCCCCGCCGCTTCCTCGATCACCGCGATCAACTTGCCCTCCAACTCCGCCACATAGGCCACCGCGTCGTCGAACTTCCCCTTCCCCTTCCCTTCCTCGTCCAGCAACTCGATCACCGGCCCGTGGTGCGTGTGCGATCCCGACAGCATGACAAACGTCACGCCCGACGACGCCTTCACCGCCGCGCGGATGCGGTCCATCATGTCCGCACGGGGCGAACGTCCCAGATCGAGCCCCACCAACGCCAGCTTCTCCTCCCCGGCGTCGATCACCACCGCTTTAGCGAACAGCGGGTCACGCACCCCCTCCGACATCGCGTCATGCCGAGCCCCATACCCCCACATGGGCATCGGCTTCGTTGGCGTGATGTCCTGCTTCGCAAAGCCCACCCGGAACTCCCCGCCAAACGCGCACGGCACAAGCACGAGGCCAAGCGCTACGGCGATGACGATACATTTGGTTGCTGTCTTCATGGTCGAATCCTCTCTATTCAGTCTCACGGCTCTATCATAGCCATCGCTACCAACTCAGGCTCGCAGCATACCCCATTGAACCCGCCTGGCGCGATCTGAGCCATGAGCCGGAGCCGTCGCTTGGCTCCCACGTGGTCCGCGCGGACCACGGAAGGCCGGCGATCCCTACAAACAATCGTCGCTGCGATGCACCACATCTACATTCATCGGCCTTTCTTCGTGCACCTGGCGGCTACGGTCGCAACGGCTGAATGCGTGTACTTCGGCCTCAAGAAGTTCATGATCGGCGCGATCTTCTCCGTGGGCCTGACGCTCCTGAGCATACCCAGGCCGCCGGGATTCCACGGGATGCCGTCATCTTTCCTGCCGGGTCTGGTCCTGCGCTTTGACACGCGCGCGTGGCGCGGTTTAGAATCCTCTTCACTCGTCCGCGGCTCGTCAGCGCCACGGGATGACGGGTCTGGTGAAGGGCAACAGCAATGAGGTATCGGTAGCCATGTCTTGTGCGTGCGAAATCGACATGAGTCTTGCGGGCGGCGTGTTGGACAGCATGGAGGAGAAGCGTCGAGGCGAAGGACGAAGCGTCACGACGCAGGATCTCATCCCGCTGCTGCAAGAAGTCCAGGCCGCCTACGGCTACCTGCCGCCCCCGGTGTTGGTATGGATCAGCGAACAGACAGGCATCCCCACCAGCCGCATGTACGGCGTCATTACGTTTTATTCGCAGTTCTACCTCGAGCCGCATGGACGCCACACCATTCGCTGTTGCCAAGGCACGGCCTGCCATGTCAAGGGCAGCAAGCGCATCGGCGAAGCTATCAAACAGGAACTGGACATCGAGGAAGGCGGCACGACCGACGACATGCGCTATACATTCGAGGCGGTGGCCTGTCTCGGGACCTGCTTCCTCGCGCCAGTAATCATGATCGATAACGACTACTACGGCCAACTCACGTCGAATAAGATTCCGGCGATTCTCGCGTCGTACGATTGAGGATGTAACTAATGGCTCACGCGAAACTCACTTGCCCAGATGACCTGGCCGCATTCCGCGGCCAGGCCCGTGAAGTATTGAACGCATATCGCGCGCGCGTGCTTGTTTGCATGACGGGTTGCCGCGCACGAGGGGCCGTTGCGCTGGGCCAGGCGTTCCGTGCAAAACTGGCCGGCGCTGGACTCGACCAAGAGGTGGCCGTCGTGGACGTTGGCTGTCACGGCCAGTGTTCGCGCGCGCCGCTGGTACTCATCGAACCCGACGAGTTTCTCTACGGCAACGTCGAGCCGGAAGATGTCGATGAAATCATCGAGGAAACCTTGCGCAATGGGCGGCCCGTCGAGCGCCTGTGCGCGAGTGAAAACGGGAAAGTCGCGGCCAAACGCGACGACGTGGCGTTTTACAAACACCAGAGCCACCAGGTCCTGCGCCACTGTGGCCGCATCGACCCGAGACGTATCGAAGACACGGTGGCCCAGGGTGGCTACGAGGCGGTTGCAAAAGCGTTGTGTTCGATGACGCCCGAGGAAGTCATCGACGAAGTTCGTGAAGCCGGCTTGCGCGGCCGGGGCGGGGCGGGGTTTCCGACGGGCATCAAGTGGGGATTCTGCCGCAAGGCCCCGGGCAACGAAAAATACCTGATATGCAACGCCGATGAAGGCGACCCCGGCGCATTCATGGATCGGGCGCTTCTCGAGGGCACTCCGCATCAGGTGCTCGAGGGGATGATCATCGCGGCCTACGCCATTGGCGCGGGCCGAGGTTTTATCTATGTGCGCGCTGAGTATCCCATCGCGGTCGAGCACATCGGCATAGCGATTGAGCAAGCCCGGGCATGCGGGCTCTTGGGCGAGGATATCCTAGGCTCGGATTTCTGTTTCGACGTCGAGGTGCGCATGGGCGCCGGCGCGTTTGTCTGTGGTGAGGAAACGGCCCTCATCGCATCCCTCGAAGGTGAGCGTGGCATGCCGCGGCCGCGCCCTCCATTCCCCGCGAACGAGGGGTTCCTCGGCAAACCAACCAACATCAACAATGTCGAAACCTTTGCCAACGTGCCCATCATCATTGCGGAGGGGAAAGAGCGATACGGCGCGCTCGGCACGGAAGGAAGCAAAGGCACGAAAATCTTCGCGCTAGCCGGCAGGGTCAAGGATACCGGCTTGGTTGAAGTGCCGATGGGCGCAACCTTCCGCGAAATAGTGTTCGATGTGGGCGGCGGCATCCCCGATGGCCGCGAGTTCAAGGCGGCGCAGACGGGCGGTCCCTCCGGCGGTTGCGTGCCGGCCGAATTCCTGGATTTGCCCATCGATTACGACTCGGTGCAAAAAGTCGGCGCCATCATGGGGTCGGGCGGACTCGTTGTCATGGACGACCGCACCTGCATGGTCGACATGGCCAGGTTTTTCCTCGAATTCACCCAAGATGAATCCTGCGGTAAATGTGTTCCCTGCCGTGTCGGCACCAGGCACATGGTCGACACGTTGACGCGGATCTGCGCGGGCGAGGGAAAACCAGGCGACACGGACGAACTCGAGCGCCTCGCCACCGTCGTCAAAACCGGCTCGCTGTGCGGCTTGGGCCAGACCGCCCCAAACCCCGTGCTGACGACCATCCGCTACTTTCGTGACGAGTACGAGGCGCATGTCAACGAGAAACGGTGCCCCGCTGGCGTGTGCAAGAACCTCATCACCTATTCCATTAGCGAAGAAACGTGTAAAGGGTGCCGGTTGTGCAAGAAAGCCTGCAAAGTCGACGCCATCACCGGCGAGAAAAAGCAAGTGCATGTTATCGACACCCCCAAATGCATCCGTTGCGGGCTTTGCATGGATGTCTGCCCATTCAAGTCAGTATTAGTCTCTTAGGCCACTGGAGCGCATGATTCCCGCGAACGAGGTGAGACGAGGTAAGAACGTGGATACGATTACACTGACGATTGACGGAAGCGAACTGAACGCCGAACCGGGCCAGACGATTATCCAGGTGGCTGAGGCCAACGGGATCGAGATTCCGCGCCTGTGCCACGATCCGCGGCTGACGCCTACGGGGGCGTGCCGGCTTTGCCTGGTCGAGATCGAGGGACAGCGCGGATTGCACACGGCCTGCACGCGGGTCGCGGAACCGGGTATGGATGTGCGAACGAGCACGAATGAGATTCGCGAAACGCGCAAGACCATCATCGAGTTACTGCTCAGCGAGCACGATCCGCGATGCACGACCTGTGACAAGGACGGCGACTGTCTGTTGCAGGATTACGCATATGAGTACCAGATTGACGAAACCCGGTTCCCGTCTATTCCCACACACGCCGGTGCAAACTACACCGCCGGCAACAGTGCAATGCGCTACGATGCGGCCAAGTGCGTGCGGTGCATGCGATGCGTGAAGATTTGCGCCGAAGTGCAAGGGGTCGAAGCGCTTACACTTCGTGACCGCGCCGGGAGCGTCGCCGTGACTACGGGATTCGATACGCCGCTATACGATTCGCCTTGCGAGGTGTGCGGCCAGTGCGTGAGCGCCTGTCCCACCGCGGCCCTCTACGAAACCGCCGCGGCTGGCCAAGGCAAGGCAAAAGACCTCGTCAAGACCCGCACGACGTGCCCCTATTGCGGCGTCGGGTGCCAGTTGGATCTCAACGTCAACGTGGCGACGGGCCGGATCGTCCGCGTCACCAGTTCCCCGGGCGTCGTGCCCAATGACGGCAACGCCTGCGTCAAGGGACGGTTCGGCATGGACTTCGTCGGCAAGGAAGACCGCCTGACCCAACCACTTATCAAAGAGGACGGCGCGTTCAGAACGGCAACGTGGGACGAGGCGCTCGATTTGGTGGCCACCCGCTTCACGGAAATGAAGAAACAGCATGGCCCCGACGCCTTGGCCGGCCTCAGCTCGGCCAAGACCACCAACGAAGACAACTACGTCATGCAGAAACTCGTCCGGGCCGTGTTCGGCACGAACAACGTCGATCACTGCGCGCGTTTGTGTCACGCATCGACCGTGGCGGGCCTGGCACGCGCCTTCGGCAGCGGGGCCATGACCAACAGCATCGAGGAATTGCGACGCACGCCTCTTGTCTTCGTCATCGGGTCGAACACGACCGAGTGCCATCCCGTGATCGGCATCCTCATTCGCCAGGCCGTCGCCGCGGGCGACACCACCCTCGTGGTTGCCGACCCGCGGAAGATCTCCCTCACCGACATCGCGTGTTGCCATCTGCGACATCGGCCCGGCACGGACGTGACCCTCATCAACGCCATGATTCACGCCATTATCGAGGAGGGTCTCGAGGACAAGGCCTTCATCGAGGAGCGCACCGAGGATTTCGAAGCCGTGCGCGAAGCCGTGGCCGAATGCTCCCCGGAAGAAGCCGCCAAGATCACAGGCGTCGATGCGGACGACATCCGCCGCGCGGCGTGCCTGTACGCGCAGGCCCCGAGCGCCTCGATCGTCTACTCGATGGGGATCACGCAACATAGCACCGGTACGGACAACGTGCTGTCTCTCGCGAATCTGGCCATGGTGACGGGCAACGTGGGCAAGGAATGCGCCGGCGTGAACCCGTTGCGCGGACAGAACAACGTTCAGGGCGCTTGTGACCTCGGGGCCTTGCCGAACGTGTACAGCGGATACCAAAAGGTGGACGATCCGGACATCCACGCCAAGTTCGAGAAGGCCTGGAACGCAAAACTGGACGACAAGGCCGGACTGACCGTGGTCGAAATCATGAACGCCGCCGCACAAAAGCAGGTGCGCGGTTTGTACATCATGGGCGAGAATCCCATGATCAGCGACCCCGACATCAATCACGTCCGGGAAGCGCTCGAAGCCCTCGATTTCCTCGTCGTGCAAGACATCTTCCTGACCGAAACGGCGGAACTCGCCGATGTCGTCTTGCCGGCGCGTTCCTTCGCCGAAAAAGACGGCACCTTCACCAACACCGAGCGTCGCGTGCAGCGCGTGCGGCAGGCCGTGGCCCCGCCGGGAGACGCCCGCGACGATTGGAGCATCGTGTGCGACGTGGCCACCCGCATGGGCTACGCCATGTCCTACAAGGACGCGTCCGCCATCCAAGACGAGATAGCCGCCCTGACCCCCATATACGGCGGCATCACCTACGACCGCATCGCGGACGTGGGGTTGCAGTGGCCGTGCCCCGATAGCGGCCATCCCGGCACGCAGTTCCTGCACGAGGGCGCGTTCAAGCGCGGGAAAGGCAAGTTCCATCCCGTGCGCTTCCTGCCGCCCAAGGAAATGCCCGATGACGAGTATCCGTTCGTTCTGACGACCGGACGCCTGCTCCAGCATTGGCACACGGGCACCATGACGCGGCGATGCGAGGTGCTGGACGACCTCGTACCCCACGGCACGCTTGAACTCAACCCCGCGGACGCCGAGAAACTGGACGTCGCGCCGGGCAGCACGGTTTCGGTGCGCTCACGACGCGGACGGATCACGTTGCCGGCCAATGTTACCGAACGCGTTGGGCCTGGAACCGTGTTCCTCACGTTCCACTTCAAGGAACACCCCGCCAACGCCCTGACCATCGCCGCGCTGGATCCCATCGCCAAGATCCCGGAGTTCAAAGTGTGTGCGGTGCGTATCGAGAAGGTGGGCTGAGGCCACTCGCTGTCCGTGCGGCGACGCGTTTGCCATGGTCATCGACGCCATGGCCGCGAAGCTCCGGGACGAGTTCGAGACGCTCGTTCACTAACCCGCGACACCGGATGAAGGCACGCGGCGTTGTGCGGGGCCGATATGTCGACTCGGATATAACGATTCGCCCGGGAGCCCAGCGCGAGAAGAAGATGGACGATGAGAAGCGGCCGCGATTCGTTTCACTGAGGACTGATGTGATTTACGCTCCCACCATGCTCATGATCGGGTCGACGGGCCGGAACTCGGGCAAGACCGACCTGGCCTGCTCAGTCATACGCAGGTTCCGCCCTCGCCACGAAGTGGTTGGGGTCAAGGTGACCACGGTCGACGCCCTCGCCGCATCAGGTCCTCGCGGTGGGTGGAGGGGCGCAGCAGGTCCGTCGCTCAAGGAGCCCTACTCCATCACCGAAGAGACGAACACCGGCCGGGGCAAGGCCACCGACCGTTTGATCGAAGCAGGTGCGCGGTCCGTGTACTGGCTGCGTGTCTTGAAGGACCACCTCGAAGAAGGCGCGTCGGCCCTGTTCGACCTTGTGGGACCGGAGACGGCCTTGGTCTGCGAATCGAACAGTCTGCGCGCCGTAGTCGACCCCGGTCTGTTCCTCATGGTGGACGCCTGCGACAGCGTCGGTGTGAAAGCGTCCGCGGAATCGGTCATGCCCCAGGTGGACCGGCTTGTGTCGCCGGACAACGCGCAGCCAGTCCCCGAGTTCGTCAATCGCGTCTGGACGCTTCCCTATGCCGCTACAGCGATCATCCTGGCCGGCGGAATAAGCGGCCGTATGGGCCGCGACAAGGGTCTGTTACCGGTAGACGGGAAACCTCTTATCGAGTGCGTCCGAGACCAACTCCACCCGCATTTCGCGCAACTTCTATTGAGTGCCAAGCCCGGTCCCTATGATTTCCTCGGCATCGAAACCACGCCTGACAATGCCCCTGGGCGCGGGCCTCTCATGGGGATCCTTTCGGCGCTCGATGCCTCGAATCACGCTCTCAATCTTGTCGTTGCGTGCGACATCCCCGAAGTCCCGCTGGACTTGGTCCGCAGAATGTTCCGCGAGGCCGGCGGCTGCGACGCGGTCGTGCCCCTCGATTCCGAAGGACGACCCGAGCCGCTCTTGGCGGTGTGGCGAACGCGCAAGCGGTTCTGTTGGAGAACAAACGGCGTCCCATGGAAGCGCTGGGGCGCGCAAACGTGCGCTATATCCCTCTTGGCGGAGAACTGCGAAACATCAATGCTCCCGAGGACTATGAACGATTCTTGCGAGAACGACGAAACAGGAAATGACTCACGACGCGGTTCAACGACGTCTTCGACCTCGGCATGGAACATGCCCATCCGTGGGAAACAACTTCGGGGACATCCATACCAAGTTACAAGAGGCGCCTGGCGTTCGGGCTGTGGTGTGAGTGGCACGCGAGGTGGTAATCTGCGGACGGTTTTAATCGAGGCGCGTTTTCTCCACGGTGACGCAGAAAGGCCACATGCAGATTCTTGTCGATGCAGATGCTCTACCGGGTGCGATCAGGCTGGTTCTGTTCCGCGCCGCCGAGCGCGTCCGCGTGCCGCTGGTGCTGGTGGCCAACCAATCCCTTCGCGTGCCCGAATCCGCATACATCTCCAGCTTGGCGGCGCCGTCCGGACCCGACGGCGCCGACGATCGAATCACTGAACTGGTGGAGCCGGGCGACCTGGTGGTTACCGCCGACATACCGCTTGCCGATCGCGTGGTGGAGAAAGGCGCCTGTGCACTCGATCCGCGCGGACAACTCCACACGGAAGAGACGATCAAGCACCGCCTGGCCATGCGGGATCTCATGGACCAACTTCGCACCGACGGCGCCATCACGGGTGGCCCGCCCGCTTTCAACCGGAAAGACGTGCAAGCTTTTGCCAATCAGCTCGACCGGTTCCTGACGAGGCACTGCTAGAGCGGCAGCAAAATGAAGGTGTCGGTACTCGATAGGGTGAGGATCGTATGGTGCGTGGCATGACGTAACCAGGAGTGGCCGATGTCCGGCGTTTTCCTGACATTGATTTCAGGTTGACGAGCGTTTTGGACTCCGGCCTTCCCGACGACTCGTGCGACTATCTCTTTGTCCATGATCTTTTTGAGCATCTGTCACAGTTCTCTCTATTCCGGAGATGCTCGCCAGGAAATTCCGATTGAACAACTACCATAATCTCGAAGCGATAGCTATGATTGTCACCAAGGGAAGTTGAGCGCTCTGGGTTTATTGGCTGTCGGTTTCTGCGTTGGGTGTGTCCGCCGGGACTGCGAAACGCTTCCGAGCGGTGTCGCCGCGCCCAGACCAGCGCATGACGCGACGTTGTCCTGTCGGCCGGATCGTTCGAGGTCTATCGCTTGGATCCCTTTGAAGTGCTTGTTTATGACCTCATTCCTGTACCATGGTAGGTGCGCGTGATTGAACCTTGACCGCAGGCGATGGATAGCAGAACCGTTCAGGAGGCCCTATGCCGAAACTGTTGGTGCTAGTCGTCGTATTGTTTGCCACACTCCGATGCCTCGCGGCTGAAAGCGCTTCGCCCGCCGGTTCGCTGTTGTCATGGGGCGAACTGCTGGAACGTTGCGCAGCAGACGTTGACTTGGCGCCGCCACGCGAGAGGCTGGTGGCCGAGGCCCGGAAACTGGCCGGGAAGCCCATCGTGCGCCGGGCCCATCGCTTGGCCGACGTCGGCAAGCATCGAACGTGGCTGGACGGGCGCAGCGAAGCGCTGGAGGACGAGATTCGCGAGACCTTCGCGCTGGCCATGTCGGATTTTGCGGCCTGCAATACGCTGGCGCAGGAGCTGCCGCTGTTGGCTGCCGCCTACCGACTGACCGGAGAGGCGGTTTTCCGAGATCGCGTGATCGCGCAACTCGAAGAAATGGCCTCTTGGTCGCCCCTGCAACGTCCGGGGTGGACGCTGTATGCGCCGGGCCACCGCCTTCCCGAGGATGGCAAGGATGGTAACTGGCTAGCCACGGGATGCGGCGTGCGGGCGTTGGGCGACACGCTGGGCCTACTGCCGGCGGGGACGGTGAAGGCGCCGCTCCTCGACAAGATCCACGCACTGTTGGAGGCGGAAGTGGCTGGCGTGGTCGATGATTGGAGCAAGAAACGCCCTTGGTTCGTGCGTGACGAAAACCCGATCACCAATCAGTGGGTACTGCCGACGGAAGGCCTCGTACGGGCTTGTCTGATCCTGGGAAGGAAAGGGCGCGAGGAAGCCTATGAATTGGGCGTGCAGAACCTGTTGAAGGCGCTGGGGGCACACGGACCGCAAGGCGAGTTCGAGGAAGGCTTCGGCTACGCCGGTTTCACGGTGACGTCTCTGTTGCACACGGCCCACGCGATGGCGGTGGCGGGGGATCGGCGCGCCGTGGATCATCCGTTCCTCCGACACTTCCCCCTGTGGCTCGTCCACCATTTCCAACCCGCGAAGATGGTGGTCAACTGCTTCGATGCCGGTCGGGCCTACGATGCGGCGAAGCAGACCCGGCCACTGTTGTCATTGTTGGCCGTATGTACGGGAAGCCCTACGGCGCGGTGGGCGTTGGCGGAGCAAGTCGGGGGACCCTCGGATGATCTTCCGGGATTGGCTGTTCGGGCCTTACCTCCTGTTGATGCTGAGGTTGCGCCGCCTCTGTTCGCCTATTACGAACGTGCGACGCGTGTGAATTGGCGTAGCGATTGGGGGGAGGATGCGACGGGTGTATGGGTGCGTGGGGGGCATTCACTCGACCAGCACGATCACCAGGATCGCGGTCATGTTAACCTGATTCTCCGGGGGCGTCCCGTCCTTATCGAGGCAGGCACACCTTCCTATCACCACCCGCTCATGGCCAGCCATTTTGCGACGGGCGTGGGGCACAATGTCCTGCAATTGGGCACGGCCCTCCCCGAGAAGAAAGGCGACGCGGGGGAGTACGTGTGGTACCCGGGCTGGCAGAAGCGGGGCGGCGTGGCGCCAATCCTGGTGGAGCGCCTTGACCAAGCCGGCGGCGACGTGCGGGTCGACGGGACGGCATGTTACGATGGGTTGGCGCGTTGGTTCCGCCGCGTGACCTGGGATTCCGGCGCCCTCACGGTCAAGGATGACGTCGCCTTGAAAGGCGACAAGGACGTGGTACTCTTCCGCTGGCATCTCGCCACGGAGCGCGAAGTCGCCATCGAGGGTGAGGACACCCAGTTCCGTGTAACGTGGGATGGCGTCGAGATGGCGTTGGAGGCGACGTCGGCCGTCCGCGTTACGCAAGGCCCGTTGCCGGATCACACGCTTGCGGGACACACCGGCGACGACGAGCCCGGAAACGTACACACGTGCGTCGTGGTGCAATCACGGGAGGCCGTGGACGAATTTGCGCTGACCACGAGAGTAACGGACGCTCGAACCGATAGTGGGGAGGCAATTTGAAGCCAATGCTGTACATCATTCTCGGGCTTGTGCTCGTCGTGGTCCTGGCACTGATCGTCCTGTCCGTCATGTCACGGAGAGCCCCCGGAATCGGATTGATCGAGGGGCGGCTACGCCCTGCCCCCGGAACGCCGAACTGTGTGTGCAGTGAAGAGGCGGCCGGTTCCCCGGCTTTCGTCGTACCATTGAGCTTTGAAGGCGCGCCAGAGGCAGTATGGGAAGACTTGAAGCGGGCCGTAGGCGACATCGGCGGACGGCTGGAGGGCGAGGGGCACGATTACGTGTGGGCCACGTTCCGAACGCCCATCTTCCGGTTCGTCGATGACCTGGAGCTTCGGATGGATCGCGAAGAGGGCCTCATTCACGTACGCTCGGCGTCGCGAGTGGGTAAGGCAGACTTCGGATGCAACCGCAAGCGCGTCGAGAAGCTGCGCGCGCGATTCGAGCAGGAGCAGACGGCGCATCAGAGCGGCTGAGTCTGCTTTGCCTTGATGAACAACAGTGCCGACTGGCGCTTCGCGTCGAGCGTCAGGCCCGTGTCGCCGTTCCGGAGGGCCTTCCCGGACACCTCGGTGACGATACCCGTGTCCACGTCTTCCACTCCGAACTTTCGCGCTTTCGACAGCCCCGGAAGCGCGGAGGGCATGGGCGTGTCACCCTCGGCCGATCCCCGCAGCAGCAGCACGGCCGCTTGGGCGCCGTCGGCGCTGTAGAACGTGACACCCGCCAACGGCGCGCTTGCGCGGGGGTAGTGGATGTCGTAGACGTAATCGGCCTTGAGTGCGTTGAGACGGCGATAGTGGGCGATCTCCTCCACGATCACGCTGCGCTGGCGGGGGGAAATCTTCGACAGGTCGGCGACGAGTCCCCACGTGCCCGCCATGGCGCACCGCATATAGTATCGGGTGAATTCGTCGTCCTCGGGGTTGCTGCGGTCGGGGTTGTTGGTCCAGCGTGTGCACGCCCACGGCGGCAAGAAGTCCATGGCGCCCAGGGCTTCGCGCAGGTTGCTCCGCGCGTGTTCGGGGCCAGTGCTTCCGCCGTCGCGAATCCAATGGCTCTGGGCGAGCAGCGCGGTGAACTCGTTGGTCATGCGTCCGCCACTCTGGCAGTTCTCGATGTGGAGATCCGGATGCGCGGCACGCACGGCCCGGAGCGCATCCTGAAATGCGATCACGTTGCGCATTACGCCATGGCGGGTCTGCTCGGCGAAGAAAACCTGATCGTACTTCCACCAACTCGCGGCGTAGCGTTCACGCAACATGGCTACGTGATCGAGCAGCGTCTGTGTGAAATCCGTTCCGGCGAGATCCAGCAGATGCCCGTCGATGAACTTCTCGTAGTAACCGGGCACGTCCACTTCGGGCGGGAGGTCGCCGGCGTCCGCTTTGAGGAACTGGGGACAGGTCCAGATGCCTACCGGAACGCCGCGTTCCTTCGAGTCCGCCATGAGGCCCTCGAACTCGCCCGGCTCGAACTTGTCCGGGTGGGGCTCCCATTGCCCGCACCCGCGGTACCAACCGGCGTCGATGACGAAGTAGTCGAAATCGTAGGGGGCCATATGGTCGAGCTGGTTTCTGATGAAGGCGGGCGTGAGGTCGAAGCGCGTCGTGTACCAGTGGTTGTAGACAAACGGGTACGACGGGGAAGGGGCGTCGTAGAGGGTTCGCGCGAGTGCTTCGCGCTGGCGCATCCAGGAGGCCCGGGCCTGACGTTCGCTGGGTTCGTCGACGCACGTGACGTTGAGGACAGGGCCTTCAATGGATTCGCCGGGTTGTAGCACGAGTTGTGTCTCGTTTTCGGGTAGATACACATCGAATGTGAACCCTGATTCCGTGCCACGGATCTGGGCATACCAACCGCCGCACCACTCCAGCGCGAAGTAGAGGCGGACGTTGTCTTGAGCGCAAACCACCCAATACGGATTGACGCCTTTGGAGTGCCGTGTGTCGGAACTGTGCAGGCGGCTGCCCAGTTCAAACGTCTCGCCGTCAGCAAGGGGGCGTTCCACCGGCGCGAATGAGAGCGCTTTCCACCAGCGCAACCGGTTGGCATCGCCTTCCATTTGCCACGAACCCGACCACACGGGGAACTGCGAGACGGGTTTCGGGGTATCGGCGGTGTTGGTGATGCGCGTGCTGAGACGAAACAGGCTGCCTTCGCGGGCCAGATAGATCTGGCGGGCCGTTTCAAGTCCGTCGATGATCGCGGGTTCCGCCGTGGCGGCCAGGAAGGTTTCGGAGTCCACGGCCTTCCACAACCCATCTTCGCCAGAATCCTTGCCGATGCGTGTTGACTTGAACGTTGACCCTGTGGCCAAGGCGCCGGTTAGGATGCACGCGTTCCCCTCTGCATCCGTCCCCAGGCGCAGGCGCATTGTGCCGTTGTTCAACTCCATGGCTTCACTCCCCGCCGTTGTCATGATCAGCGCAACCAGAACCCACCGCACCGCGCGGTACCCCATCCGTGTCCCCTTCCGTCAGGCCATCGACTTTGTGTGTCCGAATCTCGACCACCACCTTACCATACGACAAGTGAATATCGGGATGGCGCGGTGTATCCCGCGGCACGTCGGGAAGGGTGTCGGCCCCCGCTCCCCAAAGAAAAAGCGATGGGCGCCGCGATTGGCGTGCCTCGGCCGGGGAAGCGCGGGAATCCCGTCGTTCCCCTGCGTTGTTAGGGCATAGGTATGGAGCGGGCGGCAATTGAGAGGAGCGAGTCCATGCGTCAGACGGCCGTGGTTGCAGCGCTTGATGGGCTTGTGCGCGTACGTATAGTGTCGCAGACGTTCCTATTGATCGTTGCTGTCTTTGCGTGGCTGGCTCTGGCCGGATGCGATGGAGGGGCTGAAACCTTGTCGGACAATGACCTTACCCAAGCCGGGGATTCGGTTTATAGAGAACTGACCCAAGAAGAAACCCGCGTAATCGTGAACAAGGGCACGGAACGTCCGTTTACGGGTGAATACAACGACCACTTCGAGCCGGGCGCCTACGCATGCAGGCGGTGCGGAACGCTGCTGTACGAGTCGGAGAGCAAGTTCCGCTCGCATTGCGGGTGGCCGAGCTTCGACGACGAGATCCCGGGGGCGGTAAAACACACGATCGACGCCGATGGCAGGCGCACGGAGATCACCTGCGCCAAGTGTGGCGGGCACCTGGGCCACGTCTTCGAAGGCGAGGGGCTCACGCCCAAGAACGTGCGCCACTGCGTCAACTCGATCTCGATGACCTTTGTGCCCCGGGAGAAGAACGGCCGCGCCATATTCGCAGGCGGTTGTTTCTGGGGTGTCGAACACTACTTCCGTGAAGCGCCGGGCGTGATCGAGACCACCGTGGGATACACCGGCGGCAAGACGGAAGCGCCTACCTATAAAGAAGTCTGCCGCCATGGCACCGGCCATGCCGAGGCCATTGAGGTGGTGTACGACAAGGAGGAGACCAGCTACGAAGCGTTGGCGCGGCTCTTCTTCGAGATCCACGATCCGACCCAGGTGGATCGGCAGGGCCCGGACGTCGGCGATCAGTACCGTTCCGCCGTCTTCTACATCGACGAGGAGCAGAAGGAAGTGGCCGAAAAGCTGATCGCCCTGCTTGAAGAGAAGGGCCTGAAGGTGGCCACGAATCTGGAGAAGGCCGGCAAGTTCTGGCCCGCCGAGGACTACCACCAGGACTACTACGCCAAGAACGGCAAGAAGCCCTATTGCCATATCCGCAAGCAACGGTTCTAGCCTCGATCTCTCACCCGTTGGCGCAGGAGTGTTTCATCGAGTTGATGCGCAGCCGCGCGCGCATTCGGGCTTCGCTGGGGGCGTGGTTGCACACGGTGGCTATCCGGCGCTGCATCGACCGCATCAAAGGCGACGCGCGGCGGCGTAGACGGGAGCAGCGGTTCGCGGAGACGCGCCCGGCAGCATTGGACGCCGACGACGCCGCAACAAGCGAGATTCTGGCCTGCGTGGACGAGGCTATCGAGGAACTTCCGGACAAGTACCGCGCCGTCTGCGTTGACGGCCAGAATTTGCAAGCTGGCGGTGTCCGGAGCAATGCCAGCCATCGGCGGCGCTACGCTCTCCATTGGGTTGATGGCGAAACTCGTGGCGGCTCTGGTAGTCATGACCGCGATCGGTGCGGGTGTGTGGACGTTCAGTTGCAGGGATGACAACGCCGTAGTCACTGGGTCGGCGTCCCAGAGTGCAATCGAGTCAGCAACTGGCGCCGCCGCACCTCCGGAGAGTGGGGGCCAAGTCTCAAGCACGCCAGCCCCTGCCGCTCCTCCCTCGTCGCAGCTCGCTTCAGTTGCCGCTGTCACCCCTGCCAAGGGGCGGTTCAGTATCACGGGTTGTGCGGCCGGTGACTACGCCGTTATCGTCACTCCGGCCGGCGTCAACGGCTACTCGACCAGCGAAGAATACCTGCGCATCGAATTGGCCGCTGGCGAGCACGCGAAGAACGTCGAAATCGTCTATGGCGAGAAGGGCGGACTGGCCATTGCCGGGCGCGTGGTCAACAGCGCGGGACAGCCCGTGAGCAAGACACGCGTCACCTGCTTCGCCGGCAAGTCTGAACACGCGTACACCAAGACCGATGGCGCCTTTATGGTCACCGGGCTCGATGACCGGGAATACAGCCTTAGTGTCGAACATGAGGACTACTCCCGTGCCATCGAATTCATCGCCGCGGGCACGCTCGACGTGGAGATCGTGCTCAAGGGCCGCGGACGAATCGAGGGGCGCGTGCTCAGGGCCGACACGGGCGCGCCACTGCCCGATTACACGCTCCATTACATCATAGGCAGAGCACAGGGATGGAGCGGGTTTTCCATGGGGGCTGGTCAACCTGTCGAGAGCGGGGATGGGACGCTGGCCATACCCAACCTGCACGCGGGAGAGGTCTCATTGGCCGTCCGTGTGCCCGGCTTCGCGCCCGAGTGGCGTTGTGTGACGGTCGATGAGAACGCCGCCACTGAGGTCGAGTTCCGTCTGGAACCCGTTCCGCCGTTCGAAGGACTCGTGGTCGACGAGAGCGGTGAACTGGTGGCCGGGGCCTATGTCTATTATTCCGAAGGGGTGACGTTGGACCTCATGGATCGCACCGCCGCCGCGCGTACGGACGAGGCGGGCC
This sequence comes from Nitrospiraceae bacterium, assembly GCA_011682535.1. Taxonomy (GTDB): domain Bacteria; phylum Hydrogenedentota; class Hydrogenedentia; order Hydrogenedentales; family SLHB01; genus JAACEL01. Next base: position 16,658 of record JAACEL010000153.1, read on the forward strand.
GATTCGTCATCGACAGTCTGCCTCAGGACATCGAGCGAGTCTGTGCGTACGCGGAGGGATACGGAGTAGGTGTCGCCACGCTGCCCGGCGATGGGCGTATCGTCTTACCCATGCCCGGCGACGTGGAGGGCGTCATAGAGTTGGAGGGCGCGTCCTCCAGTGATGTGATCGTCAACACCCGCTATCCGGACGCCCGCCATCTTCCCTACGGTTACGTGCGGCCCAATCCGGACGGTACGTTCCGCCTATCGGGACTGACCCCGGGCCGGATGGCGGTGAGCGTGTGTCCGAATACGGGAACCGATCGCCATTCGGTCACACACGAGGTGCTTATTGAGAGTGGCCAAACAGCCGGCCTGCGTTTCGTGTTCGAGCGTGGAACGGCCGCGCTCGAAGGTGCTCTTCATGTTGGTGGGGAACCAGTGACGAAGGCGTGGCTGAAGTTGGAGAGGAGTCAGGGGGATTCGACGGAGTACATCCAGAGCCAGCCGGATGCCAATGGAGCGTTCCGTTTCGAGGACATCTGGGCGGGAGATCTCGTGCTCACAATCACGCGCGTCGATCCGGGCGACCCCTACGAACCCATCCGCGACGAGATAGACGTCACCCTCGAGGAAGGTCAGGTGCTACGTCAGGACGTTGAGCTGGAGCCGTTGCCATAGGGGAGGCGCGGCCTACGACCCGGTGATTGTGTCGATGGCGGCCAATTCCTCGGCGGAGAAGTCGAGGTTGGCCAACGCCCCCACGCAGTCGGAAACCTGTTCGGGGGTGCGCGCGCCGTTCAAGTTCTGTGACGCTTGCGAGTATCCGTCGTCCCAACATCGGTTTGAATGTACGCGAGATGAGGGATATTTCCCGCAGGAGTAGCGCATCGTACGGCATGACTGTACTTGAGGTCCCAAGCGTCGTGAGAGTAGAGTGGAGTCAGGAGGGCGAATGGCTCACCGGATGACCAAAGAGGACGGCATCGTTTTCCGTCGGCGATGGCAGGCTGTAGCCCGTGCCGAGCGTGCGGAGCTTCGTGCCCTCACGCCCGAGCAGAGGCTTCGCCAACTCGAGGCGCTGATGGCTTCAGTCGACTCCATGGGGTGGAGCGAAGAACTTGCCGCCGAAGAGGCCGTCGTGCGCGAGCGCTGGTTGCGTCTGAAGGGAGTTCCGCGTGAAGAGGCATGACGTCCTTTCTCCTCTTCAGGGGGCTCTTTCTGCCCTCACGGCCTGGCTCAAAGCCGAGCGCGTGGAGTACACCTTCATCGGAGGCCTGGCCGCTGCCTTCCTCGGCCGCCCGCGTATGACGCGGGACATTGATGTCTTAATCCGCGTCGATGATGAAGGCTGCCTTCGTCTTCTCGACTCAGGCGGACGGTGGGGCTTCGTGCCGAGGATTGGGGATAGTCTTGAGTTCGCCCGCGTTTCTCGAGTGCTCCTGGTTCGACACGAGGAGTCTGCGGTGGATGTTGACCTTGTCCTGGCTTCCCTTCCTTTCGAGGAAGACGTCATCAAGAACGGTGTTTGCAGGGATGTCGGAGGTTTGTCGATCCGCCTTCCCCGGCCCGAAGATCTCATCGTCATGAAGGCTGTGGCCCATCGGCCGCGGGATATCGCAGACATTGAGGGGATCGTGGACGCTCAGCAGTCACTCGATTGGGAGTCCATCGCGCAGGTCGCAGGTGAATTCGCCGAAGCCCTCGCGGCGTCTGAGATTCTAAGGACTGTGGAAACCTTCCGTCGCAGGCACAAGACGTGGGGATTCGCCCTTACGCGTTTGCGGCGCGGCGGCGGTCTTCCTTCTTCCTCAGTTCCGCGTCTAGGATGGCCTTGCGGACGCGGACGCTCTGGGGGGTAACCTCGACCAGTTCGTCAGGGGCGATCCATTCGAGGGCGGCGTCGAGGGTGAGTGTGCGGGGCACGTCGAGGCCGTCGGAGTGGTCCTTGCCGGCGGCGCGGTGGTTGGTGAGGGCTTTGCGTTTGGTGGGGTTGCAGGGCAGGTCGCCCGGACGCGAATTCTCGCCGACAATCATCCCGGCGTACACCTCATCCATCGGCGAGACGAACAACGTGCCGCGCTGTTGGAGGTTTTCCAGACTGTAGGAGGTGGAGAGCCCCGGCTCCATGCTGACCATGCTGCCGTTGCCGCGCGAGGAGACTTCGCCACGCCAAGGCTCGTAGCCCACGAAGCGCGACGACATGATGCCCAGGCCGCGCGTGTCGGTGAGGAACTCGCCGCGGTAGCCGATGAGGCCGCGGGTGGGGATGCGGAACTCGAGGCGGATGATGCCGGTGCCGGTGTTTTCCATGTTGGCCACTTCCGCCTTACGGCGGGCCAGCTTCTCAATCACCGTGCCCTGGTATTCGGAGGGCACGTCGATGGTGAGGGCCTCCATGGGTTCGAGCAGGTGGCCGTGAGCGTCGGTCTTGGTGATGATCTCCGGCGGCGACACGCACAGTTCCATGCCTTCGCGGCGCATTTCCTCAATGAGGATCGCCAGGTGCAACTCGCCGCGTCCGGACACCTTGAGTCCGTCGAACCGCTCGCTTTCCTCGACACGTAGCGCCACGTTCGTACGCAGTTCGCGATCCAGCCGCGTGCGCAGTTGCCGGATGGTGATGGCATTGCCTTCGCGTCCCGAAAACGGGCCCGTGTTGGCCATGAACTGCATCGACACCGTCGGGTCTTCGATCTCGAGCGGCTGCAGTACCGTGTTCTCAAGTTCTGGGGCCGCGAACGTGTCGCCGATCTGGATTTCCTTGGGCCCGGCGAGAGTGACGATATCGCCCGCCACGATCTCCGCCGTGGGTACACTTTCCAGGCCGCGGGTCACCCACAGGTACGTGGCCTGTTCTTGCGTTTGCCCGACGACTTCCCAGTCGTCGTCACTGCGGGCGTCGGTTTCTTTGAACAGAGCCTCGGGTTTCCAGGTGGTTGCCGTGCGCAAAAAAGGCGTCTTCGTGCGCAAGCGGCCCTGCAGCACGCGTCCGGTGCCGGTGCGGCCGATATGGTCGCGCCAGCCCAGCGTACTGACCTGCATCAGGAAAGGCGCGTCGGGGTCGCCCGCGGGAGCGGGGACTTCCTCGATAATCATGTCGAAGAGCGCCCCGATGCCTTCGTGGGGGCCGGTGTCGAGGTCGCGCACGAGCCACCCGTCGAGCCCCGAGCCGAAAAGCACCGGGAAGTCGCACTGTTCATCAGTCGCGCCCAGTTCAATGAAGAGATCGAAAGTCTTGTCGAGGGCGGAAGCCGGATCGGCCTGTGGGCGGTCCACTTTGTTGACGATGACGATGGGACGCAGGCCCAGGCGCAGGGCGCGCATGAGGACGTAGCGCGTCTGGGGCATGGGGCCTTCATTGGCGTCCACAAGCAGGAGCACCGAATCCACCATCGACAGCACGCGCTCCACCTCGCCGGAGAAATCGGCGTGGCCAGGGGTGTCGATGATGTTGATCAAGTGGTCGCCCCACTCGACCGTGCAATGCTTGGAGCGGATCGTGATGCCACGTTCACGTTCCAACTCATTGTTGTCCATGATGCGCTCTTCGACGCGCCCGTGCTTGCGGAACGTCTGCGCCGCGCGAAACACGCTGTCAATAAGCGTCGTCTTGCCGTGGTCGACGTGGGCGATGATCGCCAAGTTGCGTATGTTGCCGATTTTGCTCACTACCGTTCCGTCCTCAAAAAGTCTAGGGGAGTCCCGCCCCTGCATGGGGCTCAGAAAAGGACGCTTATGATAGCGCAATCACACGCCTGAATGCAAAGAACTGGCGTTTGCTGACGATGCGGCCAAGGCGTTCTTTGGAGTGCGGTGGCTGTGCCGCCGCTTTCCGGCCCTGGGGCGTGACGGCGGAACGCAGGTTCCGCATTCCAGGGCGAGGCACGTCCTCGATGCACTTGCTTGGCAACTATCCCTGTGCTGTTCAGAGCGCTTTCCAATCTGGTAGAGTATCCTCATTCTTATCAGCGGGGATGCCTGGAATGCTGAGACACCAGACACGGGGCCAGGAAGTCAACACGATTGCCCCCCGTCACTTGGACTCCCTATGAACGATCCACTCACAGGCTACATCCGGGTCAAGGCGATCTGCGTTTTCCGAAGCGGAAACCGCATCCTCGTTGGCGACGCCATTGAACCCACAACGCAGGAGTTGTTCTATTGCCCTCCTGGTGGTCGAATTGAGTTTGGCGAACTAAGTGATGTCGCATTGCGCCGGGAGATCAAAGAGGAACTCGACGCCGAAGTCGACAACCTGACACTACTCGGCGTACTGGAAAACCTGTTCACCTTTGATGGCAAACAGGGGCACGAGGTCGTGTTCGTCTACGATGCTCAGTTCCGCGACAAATCCCTCTACGAGTCTGACGGATTCATAGGAACGGAGAGCGACGGTAGCCAGTTTAATGCCATCTGGCTGGATCTGGACACAGTCGGCCCGGGCATACCTCCGCTATATCCGAACGGACTTATCGAAATGCTGAAGGCTGGCTTAGATTGAGCACAAACGTGAGGGAACTCTTTTTTCTCTTGCCGAGACACTCAAGCAGTGCGGATTCGATCCGCACGCACTACGGGGATACTCCTTCGGCATCGGGCTCGAGCGACTGGCCATGCTCAAGCTTGGCATCGCCGACATCCACACCCTGTGGAGGCCGCCCTACGTTGCCGATTCGTAAGGCATGAGCCCGGATGACCCACGCTCAAGTCATCGTGGAATGATCGGGTTCTGCGCGGCCCCGCCAGGACACTCGCGTGTGGAGGAGGCACCGAAGAATGGTCTCCAGGCAGATCCAAGCCCGCCAGGGCGCGCCGATCGGATGCAGCCACGCTGCCCACCTTGGCATGTCCGTCACTTTTTCGATCTGGTCGAAGGAGCGGACCAGTTCGATGTATACGGCACACCCAACCAACGCGTACAGCGAGAGGAAAATGCTGAACGTGCCAGAATACACTTGGTGGGCGACGGCACAAAGGCTCAAGGGCAACGGCAGCAACTGCGGTAGGAGCCGCGTGACCGCACCCCGCAGCGGGTAGAGTATGTTGTCGTCGCCGTATACGCGCCCCTTCCGCACAAACGCCGGGCGCAGATCCCGCCATCCCCGGTACAACCGGATGCGCAGCAAATCGGGCGTCCAGGCGACGCCCACTCTACCTCCTACGCTCTTGATGGCGCCGGCCAGAAGGGCGTCTTCGGCGTGGTACGCGGCATGCGCACCATGGCCGCCGCTGAGAGAATAGGTCTTGCGCCGAACCAGCATGAATGCGCCGATGCCGACGGGCAGGGCGTCAGGGTCGTTAAGATGTCTGTGCGGGACATGCGTTATCAGGCGGCGCCACATTCCCGGCAGCAGAAGCTTCTCCGTCAACGAACCCGTATCGAGCCGAGGAAGGCATGTGAGAAAATCAAGGCCCTCTTCTTGAGCATGGACCACGGCGCGTCGCACGGCCTGCGGATGAAACACGACATCCGCGTCCGTGAATAGTAGCCATTCGGCCTCGATGGTGGCGTGCGCCAAGGCGTGACGAACGGCATTGGCCTTCCCGAGCCAACCCGCTTGTGCGGGTGGGTCGTGGAGCACCCGGATGCGCGGAAAAGCCTCTGCGAGCCGGTCGAGGATGGCCGGAGTGGCGTCGGTTGAATGGTCGTCGACAACGATAACTTCCAGAACGGGATAGCGGATGGCGGCCAGTGACCGAACCGCGGTCTCCAGACCGGCTTCCTCATTACGCGCAGGCGAAACCAGTGTTACGCCTGGAAGCGTCTCGTTGTGGTTTCCGGCACCCGTGGCTGCCGTCAATTCGGTAAGGTTCTCAAAGACCTGCCCCGTACGGATTCGGTCTGTCCGAAAGGCCCACCAGATCAGGGCGTACGCAGGTAGCGCAACAAAGACCAGCCACCATACGCCGGTGACACCGGGCAAAGACATCGTCGCCACCACGGCTCCTGCGGCGACAACCTCGTGAGGTCTGGGCTTGGGGGTGATGCGGTCGACGAGCGAGCCGCCGTCCTTCATTGCCCAATAGGGTCTTCGCTGATGAAGCGTCAACACGGGCTACCTGTGCGTCGAGACAAAGACACCCCCTTCGGCGCATCCAAGATGCCTCCGTACGGGTTACCTCAGTTTGCCCCAACGAGTGGCCTAGAACTCGATCGTGTCGGTGACAATCGCACCGCCAGTGAAAAGAGTCATCAAGTACCGCCACAGAGCAACCAAGATCTCAAGCAAAGCTGCCAGCCATCGCATTTTCGCGCTGTCCTCCTCCGTTACTTGGACTCGTCGTTGCTTTGATGGGAAGAACACTGATGACATCCCCACCGAGACGAAATCCTGCCACCCACAGCATACCCGAGAATAGCCGGATGCACAACTGTTTTCTTGCGAAGAGGGCACCGGCTTCGGGTATTCCATTCATGAAATGAAAGTCTTTGCCGAAGCGTCGGCGGCATCGGATTGATGCGCGTGGGTGGCGGCATCGACACACAGCAGACCCTTCCCTTCGGTACAGCGGAGGACGTTCGTGAACAGGTGCGCGAGCGCGTCGATATTTTCGGGCGTGGGGGAGGGTTCGTCTTCAACTCGATCCACAACGTACAGGCCTGTGTCCCCCCGGAGAATCTCCTGGCACTCTTCGAGACCTTCCAGGAGTGCCGGCGCACAGTTCGTCTGCGCGGCGTCCAGGCCGAATCGGGTTTGCATGAACCCGACTGTTCCCGAGATTTGCACGCGCAGCGGTGGCTACAGAATTACTTAAACTGCTCTAACCGTGCACGTGATGGCCGATACGGCGGATGCGGTCGAGTTCTTCAGGAGCAAGCGGGGGTGCGTCCAGGGCCTCGAGTGCGGCGTCCATCTCGGCCATGTTTTTTGGGGCCGTGAACGCCAAGTCGACGTTGGGATTGGCCAGCGCGAAGCGGTAGCATTCGGACGACGTCAGCGGCGTTTCCCCGGGGGGCATCTTCTTGGGGTTCATGAGACGCCCCCATCGCGTGGCCGTGTACGTCGTCACGCCGGGCCGGTTGGCCTTGGGCAGAAAGGGGAAGACATCCGTCTCGGCCCCGCGATGGGCCGCGTTGTAGCGCACCATGCAGATGTCGATCGGAGAGTCAGGACGGTTGACCGCCTCCGCAAACACGGCGCGCCGGTGGCCCGACATCGCCAGGAACCGCACCTTTCCTTCGTCGATCAGCCGCATGGCCGCGTCCATCACCCACCCTATCGGATAAAAGTGGTACCACCCCAGAATCAGGACGTCGGCGTAGTCGAGTCCGAGTGAGCGCAGGCCTTTCTCGAAGAAACGGCGCAGGAGAACGCCGCTGTGGTCGTAGGATTGCAGCGCTACGACGATGTTGCCGCGGCCGGTCTTGGCCAGGTGGCGGATGGCCTGCGTCATGCCTCGCCGCCGGGGCAGGCTCCAGTAGAGATAGTTGACGCCGTACTCGTGGAACGCCTTCTCGACGGCCGCGGCGGGCACGCCATAGCCTGCGCCGACCCCCAATCGGCTCACGCGCAGGCCGGTTCGTCCCAGGATCACCGGTTCACGATAGTTGTCCACGTCGCGGCCTCCTGGTGGCGCACGTCAGAGTTTGTGGTCAGTATGTATATTGCCCGGGGCTTTCCCTGCCATATCGAGCATGGTTTGCCGGAAATACTCATCCCGTTAGTAGAGCGTCACGTTTACGCCAGTACCTAGGGGAATCGGCGCCTGTGGGCGCCGCCCCTTCTCGTTGCGATACACGTACACCCGTTCGGGCGTGGCGAACAGGGCGTCGGGCACGCCGTTGCCGGTCATGTCGCCAATCAGCAGACTGGCCTCGTAGCCGCCTTTCGAAGCGCCCGGCGTTGCCAGCGTGGCGATGCGGGTTCCGTCGCCTTTGTAGATAGCCCGATTGCTGGCGTTGAGGATCTCGTCCTTCCCATCCCCGTCCCAATCGGCCAATCGGTGATGGCGCGCGTAGGGGGTCATGATCCGCCCCAGTAGTTCGCCATCCGCGTCGAACACCCACAGAGGCCCTTCGCCTTCCGGACGATGGTCGATATCCACGAGGAGATGCGGTCCGGGACGCCCGGGCACGATATCGCCGATGGTG
>JAACEL010000540.1 GCA_011682535.1 Nitrospiraceae bacterium
GCCGACTTCTTCTTAGCCACGGGTTTCTTCTTGGCCGCAGGTTTCTTCTTGGCTGCCGACTTCTTCTTAGCCACGGGTTTCTTCTTGGCCGCAGGTTTCTTCTTGGCTGCCGACTTCTTCTTAGCCGCGAGTTTCTTCTTGGCTGCCCCCGATTTTTTGGCTGCGGCTTTCTTCTTGCCCGCAGGCTTTGGCTTCGTGTCCTCGGCCTCCGGCTCGTAGCGCTCCGTGATCGGATGTGCCCGGAGCCATTTGCCTATCGGCTCGTAGACCTCTTCAGGAGACTTGCGTCCCATCACGAGATCGACGTGGCTGTAGTCCGCCGCGTGTCCATTGACTTCGGACAAGATAAGCAGTTGCTTGTCCGAGTTCGGCAGCTTCTCGAAAAACGCCTCCGCCTTCGGAATCGGGATGAACGGATCGCCCGCGCCAAAGATGGCGAACAGCGGCGTACGCAGGTTCTTCAGCGCCGCGAGCACGTCGACTTCCCCGTCCCGCACGCGGAACTCGCGTGACACCGCGCTGTGCGACATCTGCAACGTCACGCCGAGCGGAGCCGGCTCGAACGCACTGTAGAGCATGGCCGCGTCGATCTTAGGGCTCATGTTGTCCCAATTGATCGGCACCACCGGATGCTGGGGACGAATGCGGAACGCCAGTGAGAACAGCGGACGCACGAGGCTGCGGAACAAGAGCGGCGAAAGGCGCCGTAGCCGCAACAGGAAGGTCGGTTCGCGGAACTCAACGCCGTCGAACCCAATCGGCGATCCGATCGCGGTGGCGCAGGCGATGCTATCCACACCGGCCATCGCTTCGCGCGCGTACAGCAGCATGCCGCCCATGGAATGACCCACCCAGTGGACCTGTCCATGACCGGTCGCCTTGCGGATGTAGTCGATGGCGGTGGGGATGTCGCGGAGCAGATAGTCGTCGAGGGTGCCGTCGCTGCGGGTACAGCCGAACGGCGGTGTCGAACTCAGCGTGCCGCGCAATTCGATCAGCCAGCAGTCATACCCCTGTTCCGACAGATAGTCGGCCAGCGACTCGCCCGGCGGCAATGTGAAATTGAACTGGGTCGACATGAAACCGTGGCAGATGAACACGGGTTCGCCGGGGCCTTGCTTCGCGCGATACCGGCACAGCCGAATCCCCCACAGGTCCGGCGTGACCACGGTGTGAATCTCATCGGCACGCGTCCGCTCGCGATACTCGCCCACGCGAATCACGTAGTAGGCCGTCATCACGACCACAAACAGGACCACTGCAACCACGCCTAACAGGATCATTCGCTCTCCTTCCCGGCGCCGCGCTCGGCGGGACGCGCCAGGTGCTTGAGAATGGTTTCGGCCAATGCTTCGCTGAACCCCGGTAGCACCGCGATGTCGGCCACCGAGCTCGCGCGTATTTTCGCAAGCGAGCCCAAACTCTTCAAGAGAATCTTTGCGCGCTTCGGACCTACGCCGGGAATATCCGTCAACGTCGTGCGCAACGTCGCCTTGCTCCGCTTCTTGCGGTGATACGTAATGGCGAAACGGTGGGCTTCGTCGCGGATGCGCGCCATCAGCCGCACCACGGGACCATGCTGGGGCGGTACAACCGGGTTCTTACGGCCCGGCAGGAAGAAGCGTTCCGGCGAATGCGTGTCACGCTCGCTGCGCGCCTTGGCCAAGCCGACGGCAGGCAGATCCTCGATAGCCAGTTCCTTGAAAACCTCCACCGCCACATTCAACTGGCCCTTGCCGCCGTCGATCACCACCAGGTCGGGCAAGTCGTCTTCCTCGATCCCCCGGCGAAACCGGCGCATCAGCACCTCCCGCATCATAGCAAAGTCGTCTTGTCCCTCCACGGCCTTGATGGCGTAGCGCCGGTAACGCGACTTGTCCGGTGCGCCACCCACGAACGTCACCATCGATCCTACGGCGCCCGCCCCCTGGAGGGTCGAGATGTCGTAGCACTCGATCCGGTTGGGCGTTGCGCTGAGTTTCAGGGCGGTTCGAAGCTGTTCGAGCAGGTCTTTGTTGGCCGCGTCGGCCAGGCGCTTCTCTTCGAAGCTGCTCTTCGCGTTGCGCATCGCCATCTCAACCAGCGCGCGCTTCTCGCCACGCCGCGGCCACAACACGTTCACCCGCCGCTCTCGTTGCTCCGTCAGGATCTCGCCCAGCACGGACGCGTCTTCAATATCAACCGGCAGCAGGATCTCCGTCGGCACGATCGGCGCCTTGGCGTAGTACTGCAGCAAGAAAGACCCTAGCAGTTCATCCAACGGCATCTCACAACGCTCGAACGAAAACGCCCGCCCGCCGACCATCTTGCCGCCGCGGAAGAAGATGGCCTGGATCTCGGTGAACCGTCCTTCCGAGAAGAAGCCGAACACATCGCGATCCTCGGCCCCAGGTACGGCCACCGTCCGCTGCCGCTCGATCGTCCGCCGCAGATGATAGAGCCGGTCGCGCAGAAAGGCCGCCTGTTCAAATTCCAGCCGCTGGGCATGGTGGTCGATCTGATACAGCAAACGCTTCTCCAAGTTGTCGCTGCGCCCCTCCAACACCAGCGCCGCCTGATCGACCACCTCGTGATAGGTCTCGCGATCGACCAGCCGCACGCATGGCGCCAGACACTGCTTCATCTGATAATACAGACACGGCCGGGCCCGGTTGGCCATCACGTGGTCCGAGCACCGCCGCAGCGGGAACAGTAGATGGATGTGGCGGAGCGTCTCCCGCACGGCATGCGCACTCGAATAGGGCCCGAAGTACTTCGCCCCGTCTTTGCGGTACCGCCGCACTACCGTGATGCGCGGAAAATCCTCGGCGCGATTGAGCCGCAGGCTCACGTAAGTTTTGTCGTCCTTGAGCCGCACGTTGTAGCGCGGCTTGTATTGCTTGATGAGGCTGTTCTCGAGAAGCAGCGCCTCTTTCTCGTTGTTCGTGACCAGGAACTCAATCCGCGCCACCCGCCGCATGAGAAACTTCACGCTGTAGCGCGAATCGGTTTCGTTGAGATACGTACGCAGCCGCGCCCGCAGATTCTTGGCCTTTCCGACGTAGATGGGGCGATCTTTCTCGTCGTACATGATGTACGACCCCGGCAGCGTCGGCGCCAGACCGATGTCGAAAGAGTCGATCAGGTCGGCGGCCGACTTGCGCTCGGAAGGCCGTGTGCCGAGATCGATACTCTCGGAGGCCGTTACTCTGGGTTTATCCGCCATCGCCCCTCAGCAGCCCAAGTGCCACACGTCAACCCACG
>JAACEL010000541.1 GCA_011682535.1 Nitrospiraceae bacterium
GCCCTGCTACTCGCTGGGCTCCTACAACAAGGCGGCCGGTTACTCCTTCGCGACGGCCTCGGGAAATGTCATCTGGCCATCGATGGCATAGCCAAGGGCGCGGTACCTCCCGCAGAGGAAGGAACTTTTCGCACCCCTATATCTGAAATTCGGATATTTCCCGATCATGGGAGGAAGCGCCCGTCACCTTCTGCCGTACACGATGCACCTAAGGCCTTCAGACTTGCCGTCACGCTGCACTCTTTCTGCAATCTTTGCTTTCGACTGACGATAATGCTACAGCTTTCTTGCGCCCCTGTCAAGTGGTTGTGAGGTTCAGGAAGTTCCCCCAAGAATCCGCGGCATGCTTGTGTAAGTCTCTTGTCTCATATGCCTTGCGGTTGAAGAGAAGTGTACATGATGATTTTTGGGGGGATCTTTGCGCGGGTTGCAGCGACCTCCTTGGCGCGTCAGAATCTTGGTGTCAGAATCCGCAACTCCAACAACACCAAGGAGGCCCGCCCATGAATGCTACCAGAGTCGCCAGAAACTTGCGAGCCCGCATGGGCCGTTTTTCGGGGGATCTTTCGCAAGGCCTTTGTGTAGCCGCTCAGCGCTTTGTCTCACAGATGGTCTACGGCATTCAGGCTTCGGAGTCGGTGCTGCTCACCGAAGTGGGGCGAACGCTTGAGGAAGACATCCCCCTGCGCAAAACGCAGTACCGTCTGTCACGCAACCTGCAGCGCCCGGAGTTGGCAGATAGGATTCAGCACACTTACTGCGCTTGGCCGCGGACCATGTGGGCCAGGATACGCTGCTCATCATTGACCCGAGCGATCTCTCGAAGAAGTACGCCAAAAAGATGGAGTATCTGGCGACGGTGCGTGATGGAAGCGCGCACGATTTGGGCTTGGGTTATTGGACGCTTCACATCGTCGGGTGTGAGGTGGATTCGGATGGCATCGTGCCGTTGTACCAGCGGCTATGGTCGGTCGATGCGCCTGACTTCAGCAGCGAGAACGACGAGATTCTACGCGGTATCGATGCGGTCGCGGCCCCGGTGGGCTGGCGTGGGCTGTGGGTAATGGATCGAGGCGGAGACCGCATCAACCTGTTTGTCCCTATCCTGGAGCGCAAACTTCGCTTTTTGTTTCGCCTGGTGGGCAACCGGAATGTCATCCATAAGGGCAAGACCGTTTTGACCGAGCAGGTCGCCCGCAGCTGTCCGATGCGGCACGCCAAGGCTATCGTGCGTATCGAGGACGGTAAGGAGAAGGTTCGCATACTGCGATTCGGCTTTTGCAGAGTCCGCCTGCCCGAGCGTCCAGAACCCCTGAATCTATTGGTCATTCACGGTCTTGGCGCCCAGCCCCTCATGTTGCTGACCAACGAACCGCTCACCAAGAGCTTCAAGTGCCTTTGGCGCATGGTGCGGGCCTACCTCAAACGTTGGAGCATCGAGGAGACCATCCGCTATACCAAGACCTGCTACGACCTCGATAATGTGCGTGTGCTCAACTATCGTGCAGAACCTCATGCCCCTGGTCCTGGCGGCCATGTATTTCGCCGCCTGCGTGCTTGACCATGATGCTCGGCTGCGGGTGATGGCGGGCTTCGTGGAAAACGCCGCCAAACGGGTCTTCGGCATCCCCGACTTCAAGTGCTACGCGCTCACCGACGGCCTGCGCGCTATCCTCACCCGCCACCCGGGAGCGCCTGTGAGCCGCGTGCAGCACCCAACCGCACGTCAGATGAACCTCTTTGCCTTCGATTCGTCTCGTCCTAAGGCCAACTGCCACAAGAATTTTGGAGGAACTCCTGCTCCTGGAAAAATTCCAATTGACAAGAGAAAAGAAATAATGTAGGATAAGAGCAGAAAGAGAGTAGATGCCCTGTAACCTGAGGGAATCTATAGCATCCAGTTCATTGAAGGGGAAGAGATGTTTCGCAACAACAAGAAAGCGTGTGAGTAAATGTCCGGAGAAACAAGTAGCTTTCAAAAGAAACGTGTCTACGAGCGTGTTTATGATCATCTGAAGCAGGAAATCATCGAGAATATTCACACGGGGGTGCTGTCTCCAGGCGACGGGCTGGCCTCAGAAAAGCGCCTTAGCGAGATGCTCGACGTTTCGGTAACGTCGGTACAGCGCGCACTCAAAGAGCTCCAGGAAGAGGGTTGGATATTCCGGCGGCAGCGGCGCGGGACTTTTGTGGCTATGAATCCGCCTCACCCGGGATTGTCAGCCGACAAAGGAGTGGTTAGGCTGTTTCAGCCATCTTTTGGGAAAGATCTGCAGAATCTTGCCTTCTTCCCGGAAATTGTAATTCCATTTGAAGAGTACCTTGTTGACCATGGCGTCGAAGTCCAATGCGCGCCGGTCTTCCAGCAAAAGGCGATGGAGTTTATCGAGCATGAAACGTCAGCGTTAGATGTCGCGGTCGTAGTTGGCGGCTTGGAGTGGACCCATGAAATTGTGAAAGATCTTTCAGTGCCGTGTCTTTTTCTGGCGGACTGCCCCCGCGGCGAAACGCCAATCTTGTTCGACACGGTCAAGACCGATGACCTCCAGGCAGGATACGTAGCGACACAGCACCTCATTTCTCTTGGTCACGAGCGGATAGCCCACATCGGCGGTGGGAGGAGTAATACGTGCGCTCAAGAACGGTCTGCCGGGTATCAACGCGCCCTCAACGAAGCAGGGATTCGAGTTGAGCCAGGGATTATGGACTCAACAGACTGGACTATCCAGAGCGGATATGAGGCCATGCTAAAGATCTTAGCAACCAATGGTGATGTTACGGGTGTCTTTGCGGCTGGTGACCCATTGGCTCTGGGGGCTATTCGTGCACTCTCCGAGTGCGGGAAGAGAGTACCTGACGATGTCAGCGTGATAGGGTTCGATGACTATAGTTTTAGCAAACATCTAGTTCCATCGCTCACCACGATGCGCACTGACCGGCCACGCATCGGGAGTCTGGGAGCGCAGCTTGTGCTCCGCCGGCTGCGCGAACCAGATTGCGCCAGCCGCAAAACGCTGCTTCCTGCGGTTTTAATCGAGAGGGATTCCGTCATTGAGCGACGGTGATTGGGAAAGTCCAAGCATGGCGAAGTGTCCGGTGTGCGCCGGGCAAGAGAAGAGATGTAGGAGGTCGCCGTAACGGCGACGGGTTGAGAGATAGAACAAAGTAGCACCCTGGTCGCGCATGCCAACGAGAACCAGAGTGCTACCGGGAGGGGCGATGCCCTCTATTCTCGTCATTAT
>JAACEL010000542.1 GCA_011682535.1 Nitrospiraceae bacterium
TGACAAGCGCTACGATTTCGCCCTGTTGTTCGATGTCACCAACGGAAACCCCAACGGCGACCCCGATGCCGGCAACGCGCCACGCATCGACCCGGAAACCGGGCACGGCCTCGTATCCGACGTATGCATCAAGCGCAAAATCCGCAACTACATCTGCCTGGCCAAGGGCGGCAATGGCACGCCTGAGGACGGCTATGACATCTACGTCAAGGAACGTGCTGTCCTCAATCAGCAGCACCAGCTTGCCTATGAGGCGGTTGGACTCGATTCTGAGACACAGGCGGAGATCGAGGATGGGCTCAAGGGCATCGAGGACAAGAAGAGGAGAGAAAACGAGAAGAAAAAGCTGACCCAACTCTTCGCTCGCGCGTGGATGTGTCAACACTTCTTCGATGTCCGCATGTTCGGGGCCGTCATGTCCACAGGTGTCAACTGCGGCCAAGTCCGCGGGCCCGTCCAATTCGCCTTCGCCCGCTCGATCGATCCCATCGTCGCACTCGAGCAGTCCATCACGCGCATGGCGGTCACGACGGAGAAGGAATCCGAGAAACAGGAGGGCGGTAACCGCACGATGGGCCGCAAGGAAATCGTCCCCTATGCCCTATACGAGATCCATGGGTTCATCTCGCCGCATCTCGCTGCCGACACCGGGTTCTCCACGGACGATCTCGAACTGCTGTGGAGTTCCCTGAAGACGATGTTCGAACACGACCGCTCCGCCGCGCGCGGTGAGATGACCTCGCGTAAGCTGGTCGTCTTCGAGCACAAGAACGCCCTGGGCAATGCGCCCGCCCACACGCTGTTCGACCGCATCAGCGTAGCGCGGAAAGATGAGAGCAAGCCCGCGCGCGCCTACTCGGACTATGCCGTCACCGTGGACGAAGAGAACCTGCCCGCCGGTATCACCGTGCACGACATGATCTGAGGACGCTCCATGTACACCGAAGACGATCTCCTGCCGCTGTCGGGTTTGCAGCACCTGCAATTCTGTGAACGGCAATGGGCCTTGATCCATCTCGAAGGCCTGTGGGAGGAGAACCGTCTCACCGTCGAAGGACGCCAGTTGCATGAGCGCGTCGACGAAAACGAGGTGGAGGTGCGGGGCAACACGCGCATCGTGCGCGGCCTGCGCCTCCGCTCGCTACACCTGGGACTGGCGGGACGGGCCGACGTGGTCGAATTCGAACGCGTTGGCCCGGACTGCGATGTCCCGGGCGTTACGTTACCGGGCCTGGCGGGTCGATGGCGGCCGACACCGGTGGAGTACAAACGCGGACGCCCCAAGCGCGACCGCTCCGACGAGGTGCAACTGTGTGCGCAGGCGCTGTGCCTCGAGGAGATGCTGGAGACGGCCGTGCCGCTGGGCGTGCTGTTCTACGGCAAGACCCGCCGCCGGGTCGACGTGCCCATCGACGAGGATCTCCGCCAGCATACCCGCGAACTCGCCGCCCACATGCACGCCCTGTTCGAGCGGGAACAAGGGCCCCCGCCCCATTATGAGAAACGATGCGAGAACTGCTCACTCATGGCGCACTGCATGCCCAAGACGCTCAGCAAACAGCGCGACGTGAAACGCTATCTGCAACGCGCATGGAACTTTTCCCGGGAGGACGAAGAGGAATAGCGATGAAGCGGCTACTGAACACGCTATACGTCACCACACAAGGCGCCTACGTGTCGCGCAACGGCGAAACCGTCCTGATTCGGCACGAGGAAAAGACAAAACTCCGCGTGCCCATACACACGCTTGGTGGACTGGTCTGTTTCGGACAGGTCATGTGCAGCCCGCCCCTATTGGGACTGTGCGCCGAACGCGGCGTCACTGTTTCGTTCTTGTCTGAATACGGGCGATTTCTGGCCCGCGTACACGGCCCCGTGTCGGGCAACGTTCTCTTGCGGCGAGAGCAATACCGCCGCGCCGACGACCTCGACGCCAGCGCCGAACTCGCCCGAGCCTTCGTGGTCGCCAAAATTGCCAACACACGCACCATCCTGCTGCGCTCGGCACGCGAACGTCCCGAAGACGACAACACGCGTGCCCTGTCCGACGCGGCCGCCCGCATGGCGCGCGTTCTGAACGACCTGCGCCAATTCGTTCCCCTCGACACTGTCCGAGGACGCGAAGGCGACGCCGCACGCGCCTACTTCAGCGTGTTCGACCACCTCATCACCGCAAACAAAGACCATTTCTTCTTTCACGGACGCAACCGCCGGCCGCCACTGGACAGCGTCAACGCGCTCCTCTCATTCATCTACACCCTGCTCCGCCACGACTGCGACGCCGCGCTCGAATCCGTCGGACTCGACCCCGCCGTCGGCTATCTGCACCGCGACCGCCCCGGACGCCCCGGCCTCGCACTCGACCTGATGGAAGAATTGCGCCCGCCCCTCGCGGACCGCCTCGTCCTCACCCTCCTCAATCGCCAACAACTCAAGCCCCGAGGCTTCAAAAAGACCGAGACCGGCGCCGTACACATGGACGACGATACCCGCAAGGAAGTGCTCATCGCATATCAGAAACGAAAACAGGACGAGATACAGCACCCCTTTCTGCAAGAGAAGATCGCCATCGGACTCCTGCCCCACGTGCAAGCCCAACTGCTTGCCCGATATCTGCGCGGAGACCTCGAAGCCTATCCGCCGTTCCTATGGAAATAGTCCCAGGAGACCCCATGACATGATGGTTCTCGTTGCCTACGACGTTAGCACCGAGACACACGAAGGCCGGCGTCGGCTGCGGCACACGGCCAAGACCTGCCAGAACTACGGCCAACGCGTCCAGAACTCCGTTTTCGAATGCCTCGTTGACCCCGCGCAGTGGGCCGAACTGCGCCAACGGCTAGTCGAGATCATCAACGAAGAACAAGACAGCCTGCGCTTCTATTTTCTCGGCAAGAACTGGCGCGGCCGCGTCGAGCATGTCGGCGCCAAAGAGAGCTACGACCCGGAAGGCCCCCTGATCGTATGAAAAACGACGCCAGCGCGAACCCCCAGCGCACACCCAAACCCCGGGAGGTTCGCGATAGTCGTAACTCATTGCTGTCAAATGCTATACGAGATTCAGGTCAAAAGCGAACGGCAGAAGAAGACCTCAAGAAAGGAGGATTCGCGCAACAAGGACTGTTAACCCCGGTAGCGCAAGCACTTACAAACGCTACAGTCGCTCCCCCCGCGGGAGCGTGGATTGAAACCCCGGCCCCAGACATTGGCTCCATGGTACATACTGTCGCTCCCCCCGCGGG
>JAACEL010000154.1 GCA_011682535.1 Nitrospiraceae bacterium
CCCCAGAACCCCGCTTCCGGCGGATTGTGCCTCAAGGTGGCGGCATCAGCCGCCACCGACCGCTATAGATCATCCGCGTTCTTGATCTCGTAGCGATAGCCTTGCTCGGTAAGAAAGAGTTGGCGCTTGACGCTGTAGTCCTGGTCGCAGGTGTCGCGCGAGACGAGCGAGTAGAACCGGGCCACACTGCCGTTGCTCTTGGGGCGGAGAATGCGGCCGAGGCGCTGGGCTTCCTCCTGGCGTGAGCCGAACGTGCCGGAGACTTGGATGGCGACGTTGGCGTCGGGCAGGTCGATGGCGAAGTTGGCGACCTTCGACACGATAAGTAGCTTCTCCTCACCCGCGCGGAACGCGCCGTAGAGTCGTTCGCGTTCTTTGATGGGCGTGCGGCCCGTGATTAACGGGGCGTCGAAGCGCTTGGCGAGGGACTTAATCTGGTCGAGGTACTGGCCGATGATGAGGACGTTATCCGCGCTGTGGCGCTTGATGAGCGTTTCGCAAATGTCGCCCTTGAACGGATTAGTCGACGCGATCCGGAACTTATCGCGCTTGCCCGAGATGGCGTACTTGAACCGCTTTTCCTCAGGCAGGGGCACACGCACCTCGGTGCATAGCGCCTGCGCGATCCAGCCCTGTTTCTCCAGCACCTTCCACGGCACGTCGTACTTCTTCGGGCCGATCAGGCTAAACACGTCGTCCTCGCGGGCGTCCTCGCGCACCAGCGTGGCCGTGAGGCCCAGCCGGCGCCGCGCTTGCAGGCTGGCGGTCACGCGGAACACCGGCGCCGGGAGCAGATGGACCTCGTCGTAGACGATCAGGCCCCAGTTCCCCGCGTCGAACAAATCGAAATGGATAAAGGGGCTGTCCTTGTTCCTGCGGTAGGTGAGGATCTGGTATGTGGCGACGGTAACGGGGAGGATCTCCTTGGTGCTGCCGCTATACTCGCCGATCTGCTCGGTCTTGAGCGTTGTCCTGTCGATGAGTTCGTTCTTCCACTGACGCAGGGCGATGGTGTTGGTGGTGAGAATGAGCGTGTGCGTCTGGAGGGCGTGCATGGCGCCGATCCCGACGATGGTCTTCCCGGCGCCGCATGGCAGCACCACCGCGCCGCTGCCGCCGTGGTTCGATCCATGCATGTGAAACGCGTCGACCGACTCCCGTTGATAGTTGCGCAAGGCGAAGGGGTGTCCCGAGAGGGTGGTGGAGCGTAGGTCGAACTCGAGCGGTTCACCTTCGATATAGCCCGCCAGATCCTCGACCGGATAGCCGATCTTGATGAGGGCGCACTTGGCGTTGCCGCGGTCGCCCGGTTTGACGATGATATGGTGCGGGTCGGGCGAACCGGTGATGTAGGGCTGGAGTGAACGCTGGTTGAGCAGTTCGACGATCAGCAGCGTCTCGTCCGACGCGAGCATGAGGTCGCCGTTCTCGGCTTTGAACAGCTTGATGCGGCCGTAGCGCGCCACGTTGTCACGCACATCGGCGATGATGTTCTGTGGGACTTCGTACTTGCTGTAGCGTTCGATGCCTTCGAGTATCTGCTCCACCGACATGCCCGAGGCCGCCGCATTCCACAGCGACAAGGGGGTGATGCGATAGGTGTGGATGTGTTCGGGCGACTTGACCAGTTCGGCGAAGGCCGCGATGCAGTCTCGCGCATCATCGAAGGCCGGTCCATCGGTCTCCAGCAGGATGGAACGATCGGACTGAACGATGATGGGCTTGTCGGCGTTGTTTGGCATAGTCGCCGAGTGTACCACAAAGCCGAAAAATGATTCATTCGGCGCACATTGCGGCGGCAGACGCCCCGTAATGATCTACAGCGGCTCCACCACCGGCACGCCGCTCTGTCTGAGCGTTTCGAGGTCGGCCGGTACGCGAACGTCGTACCGGCGGATCCCGAGCACTTCGTCCCGGTATTCCTGCAAGTAGGTGCCGATGGGTTTCTGAAGTTGCGCGTGCAATTCGGTGCCGTTCTTGCGGTCGTAGCGTCCCAGGGCGATCTGAAACAGATAGGGAACGGTCTCAAGCTGGTTGTACTTGCGCAGTTCGTATTCCGAGCGGAAATAGAGCCCTACTCGTTCGAGCCCTTTTAGCTCCTTGACGTGCGTGTTCACGAACTGCTCGTCGAGCAGACAATTGCGCACCAGCCCGCGCATGTAACCCCAGTCCGCCACGATGATCTCTTCGGCGCGCCGCAACGCCTCAGGCTTATCGGGAGAGTCCGCGTAGCCCAGGTTGAACGGATCGTGCGAGGTCGGCGGAGGTGGAGGTAAGCGGGAGTCCCACGCCCACCAGGCGGCTAACCCCAGCATGGCCAGTGTGCCAAGCCTCAGGGCTGGTCCGCGCACGCGCATCCTTCCTCCTTAATCGCCAGACAGCCGACAGCGGCGGTCCGCCGTTCGTTCTCACCATGACGCGCAAGAGCCTGTCTCGAGCGTCACTCCTCGCTCCGGCCCATCGAGCCGGCTTCGCGGGAAACTACGCATCTTCGATCTCCAACCACACGTCTTCGAGCAAGCCCGAGGGCGTGTTCTTGTCCGGCCCTTCGAAGAAGCTCCGAGACGAGTTGGTGATCTTCAAAGAGAACTGATTATAACCCGAATGGACGTACTCTGTCACCTCAATACGGTAAGGCGCCCATGTGCGCACTCCGGCCGACGCGGTGTTGACCTCCAGTTCAAGGATATCGCTCACGTTTCCGGCGTCGAGGAAGACCCGTTTGCCCGCGATGTCGTCGCTGAATTCGTAGTCCATGTAGTAGGAGGCGGTGCCCGAGAAGAACGGGTGCCCCTGTTCTTCCCAAGGGCCCGTCTGGATGCCGCGGATCGGAATCAGTGTCGGCACGCCGGCGGCGCCGCCCGACGTATCGAGCAGGAAATCGCCCGCCAGCCACACGTATTCGCCCAGCGCCGGCTGCGGGAACCAGCCGCTGCTCTTGATGACGATCTCGATCCGGTGGGTGCCGGGCTGGCACCGGTTGCGCATGTCGAGCACTCGGAAGTTCTGGTCAATCTCCCAGGGAAGCTCCTCCGTCAGCGGCTTTCCATCCAAAAGCACCGCAGCCTGGGTCTGATGCGCCATCATATCGCGCGTGGCCTCGGGAACGTTGTCGGGAAATTCGGGTACACCATCGAGAATGAGCCGCAGGTTGCCCAGGTTTTCGGGCATCATGAACTGTGTGGCGTAACGGATCTCCGTCACCGAGTGCCGCGTTTCGATGTCCATGTCCCACTGCTTCAGCGCATAGATACTGCCGTTCTCGGGTGCGAAGTACCACAGATCTTCACACAGCTTAATGCGCTGCACGGGACGCGTTTCGGGCACGGGCGTTTCAGAGACCGCCTCGTCCGGACGCACCACGATCAGCCGCGAACCCATTGGCGCGAAGGACAGCGGGATCTGGAGCCGCCCGTCAACGATGGCCTGCCCGGGCGCGGAGTACCGCTCGGCCGTCTCCGGATCCCAGATCTCCGCCAACCCCGTTGTCTCCAGCGACACGGTGGTTTTCAAGGCTTCCAGCGCCGTGTTGGCGAAGAAGTACAGCGCCAACGCGCCTTCGTCGTCTTCCTTGCGGCGATGCAGGTAGTAGAGGTCCGGGGCGCCTTCGATGGCCACCTCGGGGATAACGGGTTTCAGCGCGGCCGCCAGGTCGTCCGGGCTACTGCCCGGCATGACGGTTACCCCTGGAATGTCTGACAGTTCGATGGTGTCACCCGGCTCCGTCGCCGAAGACCGCAGCACGCGTAGCGTATCGTTGGGCGCCGACGCGGCCACGCATGACTCCGCCACGCGGCGGAGCGCGTCCAGCGCATCCTCGCGGATCGAGGTGAGCTTCGGGATGACGAGAGCCTCGAACGTCAGGCCGTTGACCGTGAACGACGAGCCGTCCACCTCGGCGGTAGCGAACGACTGCTCGTCGAGTACGACGAAGTCGCGGTGGATCGACAGCAGTGTTTCTCCGAGTGGGGAGAAGGCCTGTTCCATGGCCGCGACCGCATCGGGGGCGCTCTCGCCGGGCACGAAATCGGCCCAGATGGACGACATCGGGTAGAGTACGGCCACCTTCGCGCCATGCCGTCCTCCGGTCATGGCGGCGGTGAGCCGCGCCGTGTAGTCGGCGAACCGCCGGTAGTAGGGCCAGAACGGGGCCTGATAGAATTCCGACGGCGGCGAGTCCTTCTTCCGGCGTCCGGCCACGGAATAGTAGAACGCATGGGGGATGATGTAGTTGATGCCGTGAACAATGTGCCAGTCGGCCATCCACTTCATCTGCTTCAGCGACAGTCCCCAGCCGCTCTCGCCGAAGACCTCCGTCATCGTACGGTCGCGTCCGGCCAGCAGCGCGGCCGAGGCGATCATCTTGGGGGCCATGCCGCCGGGCGTGCCTTTGCCTACCTGCACCCCGAGATGGTCCATGCCGGGCATGTGGAAATGCTTGAGGTGCTGGAAGATGTTGCCCAGGCAGCGGAACTGGTAGAACAGCGGTTCTTCGCCCAGCGGGTGCCCAATCAGTTGCAGACCCCGCGTGTCGCACCAGTCCCCGATCGCCTTGAAAAACGCGTTCTCCATTAGTGTCGTCGCGACATCCCAATAGTCAACGCGTACCTGCGCGCCGTCGCCGCCTTCCCCGAACAAGTCGGGCAGGCGATCCAACAGGTCGTACCCCTTGGCTTCCTGAAAGGCCACCGGCAGTTCGTCGCACCAGGGGATGCGGCGCAGGTCGTCCGGGTAGGTACTGAACGCCGGTTCGTCAGTGAAGAAACCGGCCAGCCCGAGTTTCTTGAGGTCGCCGAGTTTCTGTTCGTGCAGGTCGTAGGTGGAACGGATGAACTCCGCGCACGCGCGCGAGTCTAGCGTGTTAAGGTACGACTCGAACCAGAGGATGGCGGGGCATTCGATCTGGACGGCCTTCGCCACGCGCCACCTGCCCTGCCGGGAGCCCGCCTCGCCCGCCTTCAGGCGTTGCAGCGATTCGCCCGAGGGAGCGGCGTATGCGGCAACGACGTCATCAGCCGTCGCGTCGAGCGCGGCATGTTCCTCGACGTCGGCGGTGTCCAACCGCAGATAGCTGAGCCGGTTGGCGGGGTCGGCGATGACCTCGCCCCCCGCCGGGCCGCTGGGCCAGTCGCGCTCGTCATAGGCCCATGGGATCATGCCCAGCTCGCTGGCTTTTTCACAACCGAAGCGAATGCACTCGAACCACTCGTCCGAGAGATACGGCGTGATGAGTCCGTGGCGCGCATGCATCACGAACCCCCCGAGTCCCTTCTCATGCATTTGCTCGATCTGCCAGTCCAACGTCTCGCGGTCGAGCCGGTGGTTCCAGAACCAGAACGGCGCTTGCCGAAACTCGGCTCCCGGGTTCTGGAAATCATCGTATAGTCCCATGCGTCAATTCCTCTCTATTCCACAATCAAGACGTTATGGATGGCCAGTCCGGCGATCTCGACGGACAGCGTGCCGTCGCGCCACGTCCACTCCAAGCCCGTCTCGTCAGGGGCCATGTAGCACCGGGCCGGTTTCTCCGGCAAGGGGACAGTCACGCTAAACGGACCGGTATTGGGCACATTTTCCACCATATGGCGATTGGGAGACAAATAGCCGTCGCTCGATCGGTTCACAAATTGGATCAGCAGCCGGCCGTCTTTCTTGCGTGCCGCCATCTCGATGGCCCTCGGGCCATGGAGCCGGATGAGTCCGGGGGCTTCAAGCGCGGCCAAGGCATCGCCCAGAAAACGCCGCAGGCGGGGGTAGTGCCCTTTCAGGTAGGCCCGGCAGACGGGGCCGTGAATGGCGACTACCACGCCTTCGCCTGCCCGATGAACCGTCGCCGCCGGTGTCCCCGCCCGGTTCAGATCCGGTTCCTGCTGGTTGAGCAGCGGGGCTAGTTCCGTGGCTCCGGCCAGGGTGACGTTCTGCCACGGGCCCGGCACGTTGACGCACCCGCCGTTGGCGGGCACGTATGCGCCTCCGTGCTGTCCCTCGACGGCCTCAACACCGGTCAACTCCCCGTATTCGGCGGCCACGTGGGCGCCCGTCAGCAACAGCCGGCCGCCATCCGCCACATAGCGCCGCAGTCCCTCCATCACGTGTTCCGGCAAGCCCTCCTGCTCGGGCACGACCACGACAGGATACGTGTCCATGCGTTCCAGCAAGGCTTCCTCGTTGAGTAGGTCGGCTGAGTAGCCGTTCTCGAGCACGGCATGCAGCGCGCCCTCCATGGGGTGGTTGGCCTCCGCGAAATTGAACAGGGGATCGTTGTGGCGGTAGTAGAAACTCTGACTGTGCAGTATGGCCACCTGGGGCACGGTCTCAGTGCGGTGGCAGTACGGCTGGCGTTTGCGGCAGAAGGCGCCGACCTGCGCCAGTATGTCCTGATGCCAACGGGTCAGGCGGCCGGAGCGTTGGGGCGTGTTGTAGATGAAGACCGCGCCCCCTTGGGCCAAGACGACCGACACTTCCTGGCACAGGTGGGGCACGGTTTTCAGCGTCCAGCCCAGGTCGCCCGTTCGCAAGAAGCCCCACGCCATGAGATCCCACGGCAAGCCCCGCGATGAGAGAAAGCGCGCCTCGGCGCAGGCGCGGTCGGCCCCGAACGACGGGTCGAAGTCGCCGCTGAGATAGTCGACCGGGGCGCGGACGGGTTCCGGCTGGCGCACGCTGTACATCCAGTTGCTGCACACCATCACGTTGGGATTCTTGGCGTGGACAGCGTTGGCAAACTTGATTACGTGTTCAGTGAACAGATCCCGGTGAAACGACAGCCACGTATCCCAGTGCGCCTCACCGGGCTTGAGCGGCGCCGTTTCGATTCCCGTGCGCTTGGTGAACTCTGTCTTACAGCGGTCGCAATAGCATGGGTGACTCGCCCAATTCTCCCCGTCGATCCACATGCCGTCGATGCCGTACTCCTCGACCACCTCCAGGAGTTGTGGGATCATCAGGGCCTCGGTGTAATCGCTCAACGGGCACGTGTTATTCGGGCTGGATTTTCCCTCGGCGTCGACGTTAGCCCACTCGGGATGCAACTGCACCGCGCGTGTGTCCCACACGCCCGAGAAGTGAATCGACAACGGAATGCCCATGTCGCGCGTGACCTTGCGCCACACGGCGAGTGCATCATTGACGATGCCTGGGGACGCGGAGCCTACTTTGGTGGGGTATCCCGCCCATCCTGGATGTCCTTTACAGTCATACTGCACGAAATCGGGTTGGGCCTTTTCCAACTGCTCCCGAATGTGCTCGTACGTGGTTTCACGCCCGAGTTCGGTGTCTTGTTCGTTCGGATGCAGGTCGTAGTGCAGCCCGAAGAACGCCTTCTCATGCCAATTGTTAGGCGTATTCATCGTTTCCTCCGCAGATAGTGCGAGTAGCGCCAGGAACATTGAAAACAAGCCAGAACCCTCCCGTGGCACGGCCCTCCGTCGTGCGGAGCGGCCGTACCGCTAATGAGGTGGTTGCCGCGCTACAGACACGCTCGGACCGCCTGCTCGAAAGCACCATAGACGTTGTCGGAAAACAGGACGAAACGAACCCGCGCCAGCGCGGGTTCCTGTCCCGCGCCCTGCAGGAAGCCGGCGACGGTCTGGATGGCAATCGGCGCGGCTTCGGATATGGGGTAGCCATACACGCCGCAACTGATGGCGGGGAAGGCCACCGTCTTGAGGCCATGCTCCACGGCGACTTCCAGGCTGCGCCGGTGGCAACTCGCCAGCGCTTCCGGCTCGCCCTGCCTTCCATTGGTGTAGATGGGGCCGACGGTGTGAATCACGTGCTTGGCCGGAAGGCGGCCGCCTGTCGTGATCTTCGCGTCGCCCGTCTGGCATCCGTTGAGCGCGCGGCACTCTTCAAGGATGGCTGGTCCCCCGGCGCGATGGATGGCGCCGTCCACCCCGCCGCCGCCCAGCAGCGAACTGTTGGCGGCGTTGACGATCGCGTCCACGGTTTCCAGGGTGATGTCCCCCTGTACCACCTCGATGATCCTATTTCCGGCCGAGCGTTCCATGGGTGGCCTCCTCCCGTGCATGCGAGCCGTTCCGCGACCCTTCGCCGCAAACGAAAGAGTCCCCGGAAGGCTCAATCCGGATTGTATCGCATTTGGGCTCTATCGACAACAGGCCCCCGCCGCGTCGAGCCCTAACCGGAAATTCCGTCTCTTGTTTCTCGTTGTATCGCTACTGGCCTGTGCGTATAATTCAGGTGCAAGAGGGCCGCGTCTGCGCTTGAGCCTGGACGTTGAGGAACACGCACATGGACTATGAAAACACCGGCAGCGTCGAGGATCGCCTCGACGCGCTACTGGCCGCGCTGAAGGTTCACTCCCTCGACGACGCCGGTGAGCATATCGGCCAGTTGGAGCGCGCGATTGCCGAGCTTCGCGCGGAGACCGCGCAGCTTCGCCTGCGCGAAGCGCGTCTTCTGTCGGCCAATCGCAACCTCAGCGAGCGGCTTGTCGCGCTGCGTGGCGACGACAAGGCAACGGAGAGTGGCGACACGGACGACGACGCGACCACCATCGAAACGCTCAAGCATGATGTCTCACAACGTGAAGAAACGGCTACGGGGCTCTGGCGTCAGTTGAACCAGGCGCGCCGGGCGCGCGAAGCGGCGCGCGGCGCCGTGGAACTGTTGTCCGAGGAAGCCACACAGCTTCGCGACGACAACAAACAGCTGCAATCGACGGTCGAATCCGAACACGGCAAGGCGTCCAGCCGGAGCCGCCAACAGCGCATCGCGCTCGAGACGCTGTTCCGCGAGCAAGATGCCGGAAGCCAGGCGCTGAGACTCGGTGAGATCATGGTGGCCGCGGGGGCCATTACCGCCGAGCAGCTTGGCGAGGCCCTCGACATCCAGACGAACTCGCGTGGACGACTGCTGGGCGAGATCCTCGTGGAGCGGGGGGCCGCGAGCGAGGGCGACATCACCCAGGTTGTTGCCTGCCAACTGCATGTGCCGTGGGTGCGGCTTGAGCGGGACTTGATCCAGGAGACACCCGTGCCGCCCATCGACAAGAATTCCTGCCTCAAGCACGCCTGTTTTCCCATACGCGCGACGGACGATTGCCTCTTCCTGGCCATGGCCGACCCGCGCGACAGAAACGCCCTGGCCACGATGGAGCAGATAGCCGGGCGGCGCGTCGTGCCGATGATTGCCACCCAAGCCGATATCTCGTCGGCCATTCACGTCGCGTTTGGCGAATCCGAGGGCCTGTAGCGCCGGGTCGAGCCCCCTCGAGTCTTCCTGCGTCTGCGGCGCCATCCCACCTTTGAGGCCGGGGAATCGCGTGTGTTAGGATCGGTGTTGCTTTATCGAGGAGTACGAAATGGCTATTCGAGATATCGTGTTATATCCGGACGCGCCGCTGAAGCAGAAGGCGGAGTCTTACGACGTGTTCGACGGTGAAGTGGCAGCGCTGGCCGCCGACATGTTCGAGACGATGGCGGAGTTCGACGGGTGTGGTCTCGCGGGTCCGCAAGTCGGTGTTGCGAAACGGATTGTGGTGCTTAGGGATCCCGCCGAAGGCAAGGAAATGTGCCTGATCAATCCGGAGATTCTCGAAGGTGACGGCGAGGAAGTAGGGGAAGAGGGCTGCCTGAGCCTGCCAGCCGTATTCGCCGAGGTTCCCCGCAAGACCCGCATTCGCTTGCGCGCCTTGGACGAACATGGCGAACCCCTCGAATTCGAAGCCACCGGCATGCTCGCCCGTATTATCCAACACGAGACGGATCACCTGGACGGCAAGATGTTCATCGATCGCCTCGACGTGCTGACGCACGAGGCGAAGATGCAGGAATGGCTCGAGGTGCGCAGGCAGTTGAGGCCAAACGAAGGCGTCGCGTGAGTGGCCCATGTTGACAGACTCTCCCGCCGTCGAGAAGCTCATCGAGGCCTTCCGTCGTCTGCCGGGAATCGGCAAGCGCTCGGCCGAGCGCTTGGCGCTCCATCTCCTCAGCGCCCCCGAGGAAGAGGCCCAATGGCTGAGTGAGGCCGTGCGCGACGCCCGCGCGCGCGTTTCGATGTGCACGTGCTGCCGCAATCTCACCGAGGGCGAACTGTGCAGTGTCTGCTGCGACCCCCACCGGGATCACACCATCATTTGTGTCGTGGAGCATCCGGCCGGTGCCATGGCGATCGAGAAGGCGGGGGCCTACCGCGGCCTGTATCACGTCTTGTAC
>JAACEL010000543.1 GCA_011682535.1 Nitrospiraceae bacterium
ATGTTGGCGTGCATCTTCCAGATTGCGTCAGCCCTGTACGGTCCGCTGATGTATGCGATGTGCATTCTTCTATCTCCTCGTCTGCCGTGGCAGGCTTGGGATTGCCGACAGCAACTCGTCGTCAGTACATACAATTCGACTGCACATCTTCACCATGAGTTCGGGTTCGCCGCTGCTTAGGTATAAGATGGTGGGCTTCCCCGCGCCGATGAACCATCCAAGTTCAAGCGAGGCGCTGCGACCAAATGGCTGCACGCCGACGCACAAGTCTGCTCCCCGCATGGCGTGAAAATCCGCATGGAAGCCCTGTTCCACAAAGGGATGGGAGAGGCGCTCCCGGTAGAGTGCCGGCGTCCATGATTCCCAATCGGGATCGATCTCCGACCAGTGGAAGCATTTGTTCCCCATCAATGGGTTGCGAAAGTCGTAAACCTCATAGCCCTCTTGCCGGAGAAGCCGAACAACACGAGGTTGGTTAGGACAGCGCCATGATGACGCGACGTAAATCCTCATAACTCAATCCTCCATTCATTACACGCGCGGATCGTGAACGTACTTGTCATCGTCCGCATCGGCGAAATATGGGCAGTCATCGTCGGAGTCCTCCGGCCAGAGTTTTTCGTCGCGGTCCTGTCTCGTGCAGCGCTGAAAATGCTCGCCCTGATAACCACCGCCAGCATTCTCCCACCACCCGTCATAGCTGATGCATCGTTCGCAGCCATTCATGCCTAATATCCTCAATACGATCCACACCCAAACACCATCGTGCCTTTCGGCAATTCGGGAAGGTTCTTGATCGGGGTCCCGATCATGTAAAGGCGTTCCAACCCCTTCGGCAGAGCAGGCAGGCTCTTAATTGAACTCCCGTCCACGTAGAGGGATTTCAGCCCTGCGGGTAGTTCAGGCAGGCTCTTGATCGGGGTCCTGTCCACGTCGAGGGATTTCAGCCCTGCGGGTAGTTCAGGCAGGCGCTCGATCTGGGTCTCGTCCAGGTAGAGGGATGTCAACCCTGCGGGCAGAGCAGGCAGGCTCTTGATCGGAGTCCCGCGCACGTCGAGGTGTTCCAACCCCTTCGGCAGAGCGGGCAGGCTCTCAATCTGGGTCTCGCTCAGGCCGATGGATCCCAACCCCTCCGGCAATTCGGGAAGGTTCTTGATCGGGGTCCCGGTCACGTAAAGGTGTTCCAACCCCTTCGGCAGAGCAGGCAGGCTCTTGATCGGGGTCCTGTCCACGTAGAGGGATTTCAACCCTGCGGGCAGATCGGGCAGGCGCTCGATCTGGGTCTCGTCCAGCTCGAGGGATGTCACACTCGGCGAGAGATTCGCCAGACAATGGGCCACCAGATTTTCGCGCCGAGGAAAGCGCTTCAAGATGCGGTCCCGATACCAAGCCTCGTCGTGGCGGGCGGTTTGACCGACGCTCACATCGAGGCTCTTGCCGTCATCGTCCTCGGTCCAGTCCCCCGGCCAGGGCGGAAGCTTACCCGCCAGCTGGGGACCCAGACCGTGAACCTCTTCGGCGACACTGTGGCTCCGCAGATCACCGGGGTAGATCGTCTTGCCATCGTGAGACACGTAAAAGCCGAGAAACTCACTCATGGTCTTGCTCCTTTTAGGTTGCTTGCCGGTCCCGCAATATGCCGAGCAGCTTCGCCAAACTCTCCGGCAGGTTCCTGTGGAGCGGTTGCGTGATATGGCATTTTGCGAACATGTCCGTCTCTTCGGGGAACGTAAGCTCTTCCATGAGTGGGGCAATTTCCAGGAGCAGTTCGTCAATAGACATGTCGTCCCCGGCGCCCGTTGGCTTCGGCGGCTTCGGCGGCTGGGGACGCTTAAGCTGGAGGCGTTTCGCCGCATCGTCCGCTATGGCTTCCCCGCAGGCTGTGCACACCCATGCCGCCGCCATGTCATCCCACTTGATATCGCCACGTTTGTGCGGGCATGGCGGCTCGGGCGGCGGAACCGATGCAGCCTTTTGCTCGGCCCCGCGTTCCGCTTCGGTCTGGCTTTGCGTCTCGCTCGCGGCGCCGTCCTGTGCTGGCTTCGGCGGCTTCTTCTTGTGCTCGTGGCGCCCGGCCTTCAAGGGCGTGGTGGGCTTCTCGACGGGGAAGGCGTCTTCCAGCGTAGTCGTTCCCTCCTTCAACGCCGTCGCCAACCCTTTGAGCGTGGCGATATCGTCCAGGCTCACGTCCGCCTCGCCGACCTTGCCAATGGCTTTGAGCACCCTTTCAGCCGAAACGCCCTGCCCCTTGAAATAGGCGAACATGGCCTTGCGATGCTCCACGATGGTTCGCTCTTCGCCCATGCCGACCTGTTTGATCTTGTCGAAAACCGGCTTGAGGAAGGCAGTGGGAATCACCTTGAAGATCGCATTGCGGATCGCGATGCTTAAGGCGGCGTTGATGGTCACGATAATCATGTCTTCGTTATATCTGCGCCCGTTGCGATCCGTAATGCGCCGTCTGACCTGCGAAGTCGTGGCGACGTTTTTCTCCAGGTCATGGCAAGCCCCCTCAACCGTCACCCATTGTTCTTCAATGCCGACGACGCGCCCGGCTGTGCGGATATTGCCGTAGGCGGATTGAACAATTTCGGCGAGGCGGACGCTCGGCCCCTCGATGACCTTTCCCCCTCGCGGCAAAGCGTACCAACACCCCTCGGCGGTATTCTGGTCTTGCGTCGCCATGATCGCGACCTCATCGCGGACCTTCGACAACGTGCGCGGGTACTTCTTGGCCGTGGCGATCTGAATGTCAATCTCGCCGCGTGTGATCGCCTCCAATGCCTCGCCGGTCCGAACGAGCGCAACGCCAAGGTCTTTCGCTTCCATCTTTACTTCTCCTTCTCGTAGACATAGAGACCTGCACGGATCATCCGTCGAACAAGCTGGGCCGAAAGCTGGAACACAAAAGCCGCCGGCTTGGGTTTCGCCCATGCCCGCCATGTCGGACATACCAGACTGCGCCTGTCCTCTGCGGCATACGCCAGAGCATTCAGGTCGATGATACGCCGCTTTTTCATGGCGTATCCTCTTGGCAGAATGCCGACTGAAAGACATGTGCGAAACCGATTGCCGCCAAATCCAACTTGAATTGCTCCTTTACGGCGTGAGTGGGATTGGCCCGCTCTTCGACAATCTCTGCCAGCAAATCGACGACGGCATCCTCGCCGCTGTTGAGCATGGTTTGCCGGGCCGCGACGGTCCACCGTTGCAGCTTTGAGTCAACGAAGAG
>JAACEL010000544.1 GCA_011682535.1 Nitrospiraceae bacterium
CTGGCGCGGGGTCGACCGGTTGCTCCGGTGGCGCGTCATTGCCCGGCTCGCCGAAGCGCGGGGCGGGCTCTTGTGGCGCCTCTGGAGGCTTGACTGGTTCCTCTACAGGCTTCGCCTTCGACGCCATACTGAACGATCGCTTGGCGCCGTTGGTACTCGGTAAGGCTGCGGGACCTTCTTGCGAGAGACGCACAGCTTCCATGTCCTCCAGCTCTTCGACGGGCTTGAGGCCCATCAGGCATTCAGGCGCGTACAGCCGAATCAGGAAGGACGCCGAGCGGTACTTAAACATTAGATCCCGCAGGCTCGTCCATTTAGTGTTCTTGACCCATCCCTCATCGACCACGGTTTTCCAGCTCACTTCTGCCGTACAGGCTTGGCCATTGCGCTTCGTTGCTGATGCCGTGCAGATAGTGCCGACCTTGGGATCCTCGCGGAAAGACCACTGAATCCCATCCTCATTAAACGGGCCGCGGGTGTTGGTCAGCGCGATTTGCAGCTTCGCTGACATGCCAAGCGTACCATGCACGACGTATGTATTCGACATGAACAGAATGACATCGATCTTCATACGGGCCGACTGCTGGATGGCTATCGAGCAGTCCGCAACGTTGTTGCGGTAGTGGGTTGGCACGAGCTGGCTCGCTGCGAACATATTGCCAACTCGCTGGAGCTGATTGAAGGCATCGCCATCGAGAAACATATTGGCCGGGTCTATCCGTCGAGTACCGACTATCTGCGTCTCGACCGGCCTTCGCAGGAGCGCGGTTGTTTCTTGGAGTTCGTCAGTCGGAGGCGTTCTCTCCGCTTGCGGCTTCTGCGCTTGGTTCTCTGGCGGCGCCTTGCCCGGCGACTGTTGCTGATTCGTCTGTGCCTGTGTCATTTTCAGTCTCCTTCACGACTTCTTGCTCGCGCACGAACGACAGCGTTGTGCGAGTCGCTGTTGAAATAGCTCCGGCTGTTCGGAGTTCTGTCATTACTTTGCCTTTGGCCTTGCCCTTCTGGCCCTTGGGGCTGGCATCGGCAATGGCTTTAAGCAACTTGGTCTTGCCCACTGTCATGCACCCGGCAATCGTCTCGACATCATCACTGAAGAAGCTGGCGAGCGTCTCCCAGCTCTTCAGCGCGTCGATTGTCTCTCGGTGGCTTTCCTTGAGGATAATCGCCATGCCATCGCCGGTGAGAATGGGGCCGTGCTTGAGAATGGCCATCCTGAGTCGATCGCGGTAGGCCAAGACCATCCGCTCAACGTTCTGGACGGCCGGATAGATCTGCGCCATGGTGGCCATCGCCGTATCGTCTTCGCCCGTCATGTTGGCCAGGGACATGATGGTGCTCTGGACAATCGCCCGCTGAGCCGGGCAACTGTAATAGTGCGGGCAATACCGGCAGTGGTCGCCAGCGTTGAACTTGTCGCCCTCATTGGCCAGCTTTGCCAGCATCTCGTCCACCCACTGCTGGATCTCGGCTACGGTCCACTTCCACGTCTGATAGGTCTTGTCGCGCAGCCACACGACGGCGGCGGTAATGACGGTGTCGGGCGCGACATTCGGCAGCTTGGTGGACAGTAGGAACGCATAGATTCGCATCTGGGGCTCCACATCTACCTCAGTGCGATATCCGCTCTTCCAGTCCAGTGCGGTAGCGGCCGCGACGCTCGACACGTCGATGTGGCCGGTGACTCGCACGGGTCCGCGGTCTGCCTGAATCTCCAGTTCCGTCACTGGTGCCGACATGGCGTTTTGAAACCCAGACCAGTCTTTCGTACCTTTCCACGCTTTCAGCGCGTACCACGACAGGAAGCCGATCTCGTCAGCATCGACCGAGCCGTAGCCTTTGGTGCTGAGCCAGCCAGCGAGATTATCAGGCCTGTCGCCATACTTGACGATGTACTCGCAGACTTCGTGGATAGCGATGCCGGTCAGGGCGGCTGCATCGTCTCCGGCCATGCGAATGGGTGGAGCCGCTGCCGAACTCGGTTGTGCTGCGGCGGAACAGAATGTGGCGATTGATGCGAAACTTGCTCTGATTGTCTTGATGATTTCTGTCATCGTTTCAGTCTCCTATCGTTGCATATACTTCGGGGTCGGCGGTTTTTATTGCGAGTGTGGAGTCCCATACTTCTGCGGCCATGGTTAGAAACAATCTTTTATCGTAGCCCCTTTCGATCGCCGTTTTAGCAACGACGGCAAGGGCCAGGCTGTAAGCCTTAAGTTGCTCGTCAGCCATTTGTCAGTCTCCTACTGCGGCAGTCTCCGCCGCTTCCTGTGGTTGACAATCTTTCACTCGGCCCTTCTCCATAATAATACTGCCTTCGCTACTGACCAGCTCCATGATCACCTGAGCCCCCTCTGCCCGGCACATCTCCCTCACCATTTCCCTGTGTTCGGGGTCCATCAGCGAACCGTTCTCGATTATTATGAGCCGGTTGCGCACCCCCTGTTTCTTGAACTGCGCCAGAAGTACGGCCGTAGCAATTCTCAGCCGCTCTTCCCCGCTGCAACCCGTGGCGAGGTCCACGCCGTTGTAGAGCACGCCATCCTCCGAGAAGCCAAGGCCCTTGATCGGGAAGTCGACGCCCTCAATCATGTCGTGTTTCCGCCGCTTGAGCGCGTCAAGCGTGTCCGTCAGCTTCCTTGCCTCTGCGAGGTTGACCTGTACTTCTCCTTCAAGCCGTTGGATATTGATCTTCGCACGAACGTCGGCGTTGATACCCTCGGCATCCTGCATACGCTCCATGATCGGCTCGACGAGGATCGACTCGAACGCCTCAACCTTCTTCTGGCAGATGGCCTCATCCTGCACCCAAGCGCCCAGTTCCTTGCGTTTGTCTACGCGATACGCCTCCCACTTCTTTAACGTCTCCTGTAGTTCGACGATCTTGGCATCAGCCTTCTTGATCTCAGTGCCGATACTCGACACCCGCGCGGCGGCATTCGCCACATCTGTCAGAAAGTCCGCCTTCTGGTCGTTGTGCCTCCTAGCCTTTTCGAGTTCTTCCGACAGGGCCAGGATTGAGACTTCTTCATCCGGCGTATTTTCGGGGACGACGATGGCGTCCCTCTGGGCGCCGAGGTTCTTGGCGATGGTATTGATTTCCCTGCGGTGCTCACTGGCCGCATCGATCTCCGCATCAATCGCATCGGTGTCTATGCCAAGCAGTTCGCGCAGTTCCTCTGCCTGCTGCCTGCGCCCCGCCGGCGTGTTGCCGAGTCGCTGCCATCTGTCC
>JAACEL010000545.1 GCA_011682535.1 Nitrospiraceae bacterium
GGAAGATCCTGTCGTCGCTAGAGAATCTCTAGGTTTGCCGTCTCCCCTCCGCGCACTACGGCACACTCCACCAGGTGCCCACCGGTTCATCCTCGGAACGCATCCTTGAATCGCTGTTGGAGTTCCTCGGTACGCGCGAGCATCTCGCGCACCTTCTTGGCCTTGGCGGCGTCGCCGTCGCGTTCGGCCTCGGCCAAGGCGCTTTGTAGCGACTCGGCCAGGCGGGTTATCTGATCGCCCACTGCACGCGCCATCTCGGCGGTGGTCGGAACGCGCACCTTCAACATGACCCGCGGGCCAGGCGGAATACTGGCTTCCGCAAGCTCCGCCTCGCGCTCCGGATCCTCTTCGATAACGCGCACCTCATCGTGATTGCGCAGGAAATCGAGGAGTTCTTTCTCGTCAACACCCGCCAGAGCCTCGTCCTGACGGAGCCGGCGCAGCAGCGCAGTGACGGGGACGAGCGGACTGCTCACGTCCCGCAGGTAGTTCAAGCATTCCCGTTCCAAGGTTTCCAGGTTCATCGGCGTTTCTCGCGAGCGTCCACCAGGACGCCGTCACTCTTCCAGCAGGTTCACTTCGCGCACCGTCCACTTCTTAGGACTGATCCGCAGCGTCTTGATCTCATGCGGCGCGAACGTCACCGTGAACGTCTTCTTCCAGTAGGGCAGA
This sequence comes from Nitrospiraceae bacterium, assembly GCA_011682535.1. Classification (GTDB taxonomy): domain Bacteria; phylum Hydrogenedentota; class Hydrogenedentia; order Hydrogenedentales; family SLHB01; genus JAACEL01. The sequence continues at coordinate 673 of JAACEL010000545.1, forward strand.
TGGAGGCGCGTCGTTACTTCCACGCCGTCGGTCTCATACCCGCGCACGATGAGATCCTTGCTGTCCTCGCGCTTCTTCAGCACCGTGAGCAACACGTTCTCGGCCTCGGTGCCGATGAGCGACGCGTGCAGTTTACGCTTGCCCTTGTGCGCCGACTCGACGTGCACGAAGGCGGGCTCGTTCAACTCCCACGCGCGCTTGCTCAGCCGTGCTTCGTGGGGCGAACCGGCGAACGGCATCAGGCGGATCCGCACTGTCTGCCAGCCTTGATCCATGATGGCGTACGGTTCCGACGAGTCGTAGCGGCCCCGGTCGTGGTGGGCGTAAGCGGGACTGCGTAGCATCGTCACCCGCATGTCCCGATCGGCGATGTCGAACCCGTACTTCGAGTCGTTGAGCACGCAGAATCCGTAGTCCTTGTCCTCCGTCGTACCCCAGAGCGCAAACCATTGCTGGCCGGGCTCCTCGAAACCGTTCCGGTCGCGGATCTGAACGCCATAGGCCGTTTCGTAGGCTGCCGTACCATCGGCCACGTTCGTCTCATAACCGAGCTTGAGTGTGGTGTAGCGCTGCTGCCAGTTAATACGGAACACGCAGTCGATCGTCTCGACTTCGCGGTGCAGCGTGATGAATTGCTCCACCGTCGACTGGTCGAACGTCGACGTGATCCGGATGGTGGCGCACACGTCGCCCACCGCGTCGAGCGTAAGGCGGGCGTTGCCGAAACGCCCGGCCTCCACCCGGTATTCGTCGACGTTGTGACTCCACGTGTCGCTATGGTCCACCATGCACGCCAGGACATTGCCTTTGCGCAACACCTCGATCTTGTTCCGTTTATCGTAGAGCCGGCAGATGTGGCCCCCATACGGGTCCAACTCCAGCCGCCACCAATCGTTCTCGATAAAATCGCGTCCCGCTTCGAGCATGCCCTTGGGCTTGACGTGCCGTTCACCGCTACGCGCGTGGAAACCGCGATACCCCATCGCCGGTAACTCGGCGGTGAACTTGTAGGCCGTGTGACCGATGCGCTCGCCACGAACCGCTTGGCTGGCAACGAGTTCGTCGTTTTCGTCGACGAAATGAATCGGTCCCTTCAACTCGCGCGACACAATCGGCGGCGCCGTCACCGTCTGGACCACTGGCCACGGCAGCGGGTTGATGGCGATCACCGTGTTCCCTTCGGCGCTCGTGTTGACCGAACGCGCGATGTGCTGGATCGATTCGTTCTTGATCACGTCGGCCCGGTGCCGCGCCGCCCCGAGCTGGTCGCGCGAGTCCTGGTACGACTCCTCGATGCTCGTGCCCGCCAGGATGTCGTGAAACTGGTTGTAGAGTACGTCTTCCCAACAGCGCTGGAGGGCTTCCTGTGGATAGGGATGTCCTTCCAAGAGCCATGCCGCCGCGGCAAAGCGTTCGGCCGACATCAGCGCGTGTTCGCACTCGCGGTTCAGGCGTTTGATCTCGCTGTGCACGGAGTAGCATCCGCGGGCGTGGTGCTGCAAGTCCGTCGTGATACGCGGAATCGACGCCGGAGGCGTCGAGGCCAGGAAGCCTTCGAAGTACTCCGCAAGCGTCGAGAATTGCACCTTGGGCAGATGCACGTCTTTGTTCGCCTGGAGGATCCCGGCAATCGCCTTCTTCGTCGGGCCGCCGCCGTGGTTGCCCACGCCATAGAATCCCAGAATATGCTTTTGCCCTGGGTTCAGGTGCGGATGAGCGGCCAGCCGCCTGATCCTGGGAATCACTTCGTCGCCGGTGTTGTAGCTCTCCTGAAGGTTGCAGGCCAAAATCTCCGTGCCGTCCGCCGATTGCCACCAGAACGTCGTACCGGCGGGGTAATCCATCTCGCGGTCGGCCGATGGCCGCATGTAGACGTAGTAGTCGATACCCGACTTCTTGTAGATCTGCGGCAGCGTGCCCACGTGTCCAAAGGTGTCGGGGTTGAAGCCCACCATCGCGTAGACACCGAACTCCTTCTTGAAAAAGCGTTGCGAGTACAGCCCGTGGCGCACGAACGACTCACCGCCCGGGATGTTGCAGTCGGGCTCCACCCACCAGCCGCCGGCAAGCTCCCACCGCCCCTCTTTCACCCGCGCCTTGATCTCTTCGAACATCTCGGGATCACACGCCTTTACCCACGCGTAGAAACACGCGCTCGACGCGGAAAACTTGAAGCCCGGCGTCTCATTCATCCGGTCGAGGGCGCTGCGGAAGGTCGCGCGCACTTCCTCGTAGCCCTCTGTCCAACGCCACAGCCAGGTCGGGTCAATGTGCCCGTGTCCGACCATGTGAATCGTGTACTCTCGGTGTTTCGTCATCGTTCGTCACTCCCGTTGTCGCTTGATTCCAATCATCTGACGGCTTCTACGTGGCGCGCGCCGCAAGTTTATGCGTAACCTGGCCCTCTTAGCGCGCCACAATACGCTGGCTGGCGTTCGGGCTAGAGCGTTTCACGATTCATCTGTCGCCAATCTGTTTGTTGCGGCATCGGCTGCCCGCGTCACAAGAACTCGCCTTAGCTCGCTATGGCTGCGTTCTTGTTCCTTGTCAG
>JAACEL010000155.1 GCA_011682535.1 Nitrospiraceae bacterium
GCAGGCGTAGCGGTGCTACGTCGAGGTTGTGTGACGCAGTCGGCCGACGCCGCAACAAGCAGGTGCGTATCCAGGATTTCTTAAACTGCTCTAACGCGGGTCGTGGAACAGCTTGATGAAATCCTTGGGCTTGCGCTTTTTCGGTCGGCGGCTGTTGAACACCCGAACCAGATCCTCGTAATCCTTCTGGTGGCGCGAGTCGTCCAGGTACAACTCGTACAACGGCGCCGTTTCCACCGTCCCGTCAGTGTGCTTGGGGCAGCCAACGTCGGCGTGCAGCGTGAAGGACTTGAACTCACCCTTGCGGGTCTCGTTCAGCTTGAACGGGTACAGCCTGCACAGGATCGGCCGCGCCTCGTAAATGCTGCAGTGGCGCGACTTCTTGTCCAGAAAAAAACACCCCTTCTTCCCGCGCCGCACAGCCATCAAGTAGCGCTCGCCCTGGCATTCCAGCCATGTCGGGTCCGAATCCTCCACCTCGCCGATCTCGTCGGACAACACGAACTTGAGAAACTTGTAGGGCTCCGCGCCCGTCATCCGGACGATCCGCATCACGTCCCATGGCGTAGGCAAGCAGATCACGTCCGTGCAACAATGGCCGCAGTGCGTACAGTTGAACCGAACCGTCTTTTTTCCCATGGGGGCAAACGAAATCCACTCGGGGAGAGATGGGACAACAGCGCGCGCCCCGGTTCGCGGCGCTGAATTCCGGCGTCGCGACGCCTACTCGGCCGTGAAGCACTTGAAAGCGGCTTCGTACGAGGCCAGGTCGCCGAAGTCTTCCGCAGCCACCGGCGTCGTCTCGATGGCGAACTCGCCGCCGATTTGTTCCAGGCCAAGGCCTTCGGACAGCATCCAGCCCGTGAGGGCCGCGCCAAACGACGTGCCTTCCTTGAGGTTGGTCAAAGCAAACGTCTGCTCCGGACACAGCGTCGCCAGGAGCGCACAATACATCTTGTTATTGGCGAAACCGCCCTCGATGAAGACCTGCGTGCCGGCCTGCACCCCGCACCACTCCAGCATTCGCCGCGTAGCCAGCGCCAGCGCCAGGTTCAGAGCCCCATAGTACGCTTGTCCTGCAGGCGTCATCGGCTTGCCGCTTCTCTCGCGCAGGTCGTCGAGCAGACGCACCGTGCCGCCTTGGATCACTCGCGGCGTCGCGCCCGGAAACGCCGAAGCGTCCGGCAGCGCACCCGGAATCACAAACAGGCTCTTGTTCTCGACCACGCGCCGGACGATCTCCACGTTACTCTCGTCTTTGAGCGAGGTGAAGCCCCGGAACGTGTCATATTCCATACCGGCCGGGAAGATGCACGTGCGCACCGGCCGCGTGAGCGCGTCGAGATTGAAGAACACCTTCGCACCCACTTCCCCGTCCGTCAGGTTAAGCGTGTCGCACGGACGCATCAGCACGCACCACGTGCCGGTCGAATTCAGCATGAAATTGTCGTAGCCCCGCGCCAAGTACGGCAGCAGGTTCGCGTTCGAGTCGTGAATGCCATACGTGACCTTGCAGTCCGCGGGCAGGCCGCATTCCTCCGCGATATCCGGCTTTATCATACCCAGACGATCCCACGGACTCGCCAACTCACTGGGGAACAGCGTGTCGGCGCCCAATTCGTGCGCCACCTCGCTCCACGTCTTCGCCGCAAAGTCCCAGAAATACGTGTGGTTGCCCGGGTATGTGGGCTCGCAACCCATTTTGCCGGTCAGTTCGTAGCCAAGGTAAGGGCCATAGAACAAGGCGTGGCGGCACTTGGCCCAGGCTTCGGGCAGACGCGTCTTGACGAAGTACATCACCTTGGCCATGTTGGCGAAACCGACGTCCGGAGACGACGTCGCCCGATGCAGATCCGTGCGGTCGCCGAAGGTTTCGTAGAACTCCTCCTGCACCTCCTCGCCCCGGGCCGCCGTATACGAGATGACCGGCAACGCCAACGCGCCCTTGTCGTCCAGTAGCGCGAACGTGGCCCCGTGCGTCGTGATCGCGATCGACCGGATCGCCCAATCGTCCGAGAGTTTCTTCAAAGCCGAGCGGAACCAGCCCAGAAGCGCTTCCGTGTCTTCGACTTCGACGCCCTGCCACTGCTTCGGATCAACCGTGGTGCGCTCGGAAGCCACCACATTGAATTGGCGGTCGTAGAGACTGACCTTCTTGTTGGTTTTCCCGACATCCAATACGGCAACCACTGACGGCTTCACAGTACTTCCTCCAGACTCACCACAAGCGGCGCCCTGGCCAGGCGCCCCCGAACGGATCAGCCAGCAGAGCATACCATTTCCCCGCCCGATGGCGCACCTGCCCGCGCTCTGAGCGATCCCCCGTTTCCACGGACGATCGAAGAGCGTGAACATGTCGCTCCGGGGCTGCAAACGCCCCGCCGAGGATGGCTGGATAGCCTCTGGACTCAGCGCGGATACGGTTCCCTGGGAAACGGACGCCAAACTGGGGATGAGTCAGGGCCGCGCTACGCCCCGTGTGACGGCGCCGGGTCATCTGATATAGTTGTTTGGCGAGATGATCGCCTGTGCGGTGCGATGACATGGGGACAACGGGCAAAGGATGAGCACGGTGAATGCCAATATTCCTTCATTCGGATCAAACGTGCTGGATGTCGATTGCACTAAGGCGGTCGCGCAAATTCGCGAGGCGTTGATCGCACAGGTCCGCACGCGATTCAAACGCCGCGGGGCGGTGGTGGGACTCTCCGGCGGAATCGACAGCTCGGTCACGGCCGCGTTGTGCGTCGAGGCCTTCGGCCCCAAGAAGGTACTGGGGCTGTTCCTGCCCGAGGAAGACTCCGCCGGCGAATCGCTCACCTTAGGTGAACAATTGGCCACCCATCTGGGCGTCGAGACGGCGCACGAGAATCTCACGCCGATCCTCGAAGGGGCCGGGTGCTACCAGAGGCGTGGCGACGCCATCCGCCGGCTTTTCCCCGAGTTCGGCCCCGGATGGAAATGCAAGATCGTACTGCCCCAGAACCTGCTCGAATCGGACCGCATGAACTTCTTCTCGCTGGTCGTGCAGTCCCCCGGCGGCGAGCAGTCCAAGGCCCGCATGCCGCTCAAAGAATACCTGCAAGTCGTCGCGGCCTCCAACATGAAGCAGCGCACCCGCACCATGCTCGAATACTATCACGCCGAACGCCTCAACTACGTCGTCGCCGGCACGCCCAACCGGCTCGAGTACGACCAGGGCTTCTTCGTGAAGGGCGGCGACGGACTCGCCGACGTCAAACCGATCGCCCACCTGTACAAGACCCAGGTCTACGCCCTCGCGCGCCACATGGGCCTGCCCGAGGAAATCGTCTCGCGGCCGCCCACCACCGACACCTACTCGATGCCCCAAAGCCAGGAAGAGTTCTTCTTCTGTCTGCCCTACGCCCAGCTCGACCTCATGCTGTGGGCTCACAACCACAGCGTGCCCGCCGCCGAAGTAGGCGAGGTCATGGGATACACCGCCGAGCAGGTCGAGCGCGTCTACCGCGACATCGAATCCAAACGCCGCGCAACCGCCTACCTACACGCCCGCCCGCTGCTGGTGGAATCTATCGAAGGAGTCGACAAGGGCTGACGGCGCGGGCGAGATGGACGCCGGGCGCGCGGTCATTGGCGAAGACGGCGAAGGGTTCGTGGGCCATCATCCGTTCCGCCAGCAGGGCGTATCCCTCGGCGACCGGATGGCTGGCATCGGCGTACAACTCAGTCGGCAGCACAGGTGCGATCCAGTGCGGCACGCCGTGTTGGGTCAACCACTCGTCGATGGCACGCAGGATCTCGCGATACATCTCGATGCTCTCTTGGGCGATCATATGTTCGTTGAAGGGACCGACAAGCACGAATACTCGATTGCCCCGCCCCCGCAACGTGTCGACGGCTCGACAGAAGGCGTTCCATTGGAGTGACTCGTCCGCACCGACCCAATCGAACGCCTGGGGAGAGATGCCGCGGTCGAACCACGCTTTGGCATCGGGATGGCGCGAGGACGCCGGCTCGGGGAGTTCGAGCGAAATGGCGGACACGGGATCGGCGTAGGGATTATCGAGTGTCCATTGGGCGAGCCCGGTGTTCTCGAAATACGCGACGGACAGGTGATTGGTCCAGGCCAACAGGGGCAGGTAGCGCTCCGCAACCGCACCGCACCGCTCGGCGTAGGGATCCTTGTAGCAAGGAATCTTCTGAAAGAATTGCGGCACCAGTTTGGGGTGGTTGAAACGAAATTCCTTCTCGGTCTGCAAGTCGTGGCGCTTCGAACTCATCCATAGCGGGTTGTACTGCAGGAGGACATCGCGGCCGCGCACGGCCCTGCCATAGTAATCCACCAAACCCGCCAAGGCCATGGGGTGAATGCCGTTGACGCCCAGATTGATAAAGCGCCGCAACGCATTGGCGTCGCCGAGGCATTGGCTGAGCGCCTCGTTTGCGGCCACGTATTCCCCCCACACCACCGAGTCGCCGATCACGAGCACCGCGTCCTGACCGGCCGCGTAACGGCAGTAACGCGCGAAGTGCCAATAGTCGTCACTGAGCGCGTACGGGATGCGGTAGTCGGGCTTGGGGTTGAAGGGTTCGACGCGTTCCCATGCGCGGGGCGCCAGGAAGGACACGAGCAGCAAAACCACCACAACGCCCACCCACTCCCAAACGGAGAGGCGGATGGCATTCGACCCAAACCGGGGCCGGGATTTGTGAGTCGATGCCGCGTCTTTGATTGGTTTCGCCATGCTCACCGCCCTTCCAGCAATGCGGCGCGTATTCTATCGTCCCAGCCGTACCGGCGCAACCGCCCCGAACGCCCCCAAATCCGCGGGCAAGAACAGGCCGTGTCGCCGGTTGGAGACGTTGGACACGCGAAACGCGCCCACAGGACGTGGCATCGCCAGCCGTTTCGAGCAATTTCTTTACCGATGGCCTTTCGCGTGCGTCATCAAGTAGTATGTGCGGCGTTGCGCGCAACCAGAGCGAAAGGGACGGTCATGAAGAACGGATATTCCAAGGATAACGTACTGGCGCTGGGCCCCCAACGGACCTTCTCGGGAACGGCGCTGGGCGAGATTGCATTTCCACTAGGCGGTATCGGGACCGGCTCGGTGGCCTTGACGGGCCGTGGCGGGCTGAAGGACATGGAGATCTTCAACCGGCCCAATTTCGGACCGGCGTTCCCGTTCACTTTTCCGATCGTCTACGCGAAGGAGATCGGCAAGGAGCCCGTCTGCCGCGTGTTGCAGGCCCCCGCGTTGCCGCCCCACACACATGGCGGCGGCGGCGATCCTCATGTGAACGGCGAGGGTTTTCCCCACATGGACAGCGCCCAGTTCCGCGGGGAGTACCCCTTCGCCCACATTGACTTCAAGAGCCGCCGCCTGCCGGTGAAGGTAGCGCTGGAGGCCTACAACCCCTTCATCCCCGGCAATCCCGACGACTCGGGGTTCCCCGCCGCCGTGTTTCGTTACACCGTGACCAACACCGGCAAGACCCGCGTCCAGGCCACCGTGGCCTGGAGCCTGTGGAATCCGATCGGTACCACCGGCGCGGGCGACGGAGACGCATCCTTCGGCCCCAGCAAATACGGCCTCGGCCAGAACGTGAACGAATACGTCGACGACGGAACGCTGCGTGGCCTGTCGTTTTCGTCGAAGAAATGGGCCGAGGGCCATCCGCGCCATGGTTCCCTCGCCCTGGTTACGCCCAGCAAACGCGTTACCCATACGACCCACTGGCTGCGTAGCGGCTGGTTCACGCCCAAGCACGATTTCTGGAACGCCTTCTCGTCCACGGGCCAGTTGCCGCAGCATTCCTACGGCCCTTCAGAGGAAGGACAGACCGATGCGGGCGCGCTCGGCGTGTGCGTGACGCTGAAACCGGGCGAGTCGAAAACGGCGACCTTCTATCTCACGTGGTATTTTCCCGTTTTCGAGAAGTACTGGCACAACGCGGGTTCCTGCTGCGCGTCGCCGAGCTGCGCGTCCAAGAACGGGACTCCAAACAAGCCCACCTGGAAGAACTATTACGCCTCGCAGTTCGACAGCGCCCTCGACGTGGCGGCGAAACTCCATGCCAAGGAGAGAACGCTGTACAAGGAAACCTGCACCTTCCACGACGCGCTCTTCTCCAGCACCATGCCGCCCCAGGTGCTCGATGCGGTGTCGAGTCAAATGTCGATCCTCAAGACGGCCACCTGTGTGCGCCTGGAGGACGGCGCCTTCTACGGGTTCGAGGGTTGCTCGCCCGCCAGCGGCTGCTGCGAAGGCTCGTGTACCCACGTCTGGAACTACCAGCAGACTCTGCCCTTCCTGTTCCCCAATCTCGAACGTTCGATGCGCGAGGCCGACTACACCTATAACGAGCGCGAAAAGGGCGGCCTGTGTTTTCGGCTTCCACTGCCGATCGGATCCGACCCCGGCGACTTCCACGCCTGCGCCGACGGTCAGATGGGCGGCGTGTTGAAAACGTATCGCGACTGGAAGATCTGCGGCAACGACGTGTGGCTGAAAAAATGGTGGCCGAAGGTAAAGCGCGCCCTCGAGGACGCTTGGGAACTGTGGGATCCCGGTAAGACCGGCGTGATGGACCGCATTCAGCACAACACCTACGACATCGAATTCCTCGGCCCCAATCCGATGATGGCCTGTTTCTACCTCGGCGCGCTCGCCGCCGGTAGCGAGATGGCCGACCACGTCGGCGACGGTGACGCCGCCGCCGAGTATCGCGCCGTCTACGAAAAAGGTAGCGCCTGGATCGACGAACACCTTTTCAACGGCGAATACTACATCCAGCAATACGACCCCGAAAAGGCCCCGACCTTCCAGTTCGGCGAAGGCTGCCTGTCCGACGCGCTGCTCGGTCAATGGATGACGAGCCTGTGCGGGCTAGGGCACGTGCTCGACCCCAAGCGCATCAAGAAAACACTGCGATCGACGTTCAAGCACAACTGGCGGCGCGACTTGTCCGATCACGCCAACGCCCAGCGCGTCTACGCGCTCAACGACGAGGCCGGGTTGTTGCTGTGCTCTTGGCCGCGCGGCGGCCGGCCGGCCGTTCCCTTCATCTATTCCGACGAGGTCTGGACCGGCATCGAGTACGCCGTTGCCAGCCACTGCATTATGGAAGGTCTGGTCGCCGAAGGGTTGAAGATCGTCCAAGGCGCACGCAACCGCCACGACGGCCTCAAGCGCAACCCTTGGGACGAATTCGAGTGCGGCCACCATTACGCCCGGGCCATGGCGGCCTACGGCCTGCTGTTGGCGCTGTCCGGATTCACCTTCGACAAGGGCGCGGGCATCATCGGGTTCGAGCCGCGGATATCGCCCGGCAACTTCAAGACCTTCTGGGCGCTCGACGGCGTTTGGGGTACCTATGCACGCAAGGGACGCAAGGCCGAATTGAACGTGCTGTGGGGCGGCCTGACCCTGAGCCGGATCGATCTGCCCGGCGCCGTATCCGCCGGCCCCCTGACGTTGACCGTCGGGAAACGCCGCATTGCCGTCGAAGCCGACGAATTCGGGTCGATCACCTTGCCCCGAACGCTCAACCTGCGCGCGGGACAGACGTTGTCCATCATGCTCTAGCCCGGATATCTCACCGGATTTCGGCAGTTGACTGGATCGGCTTGGTCCAGTAGACTCTACCCGACGTGAGCGCTGGTGCGGCCGGCCCGGGCCGACAGCGGGGACGCCGGCACTTCAGCCGCGAGCGGCGGGAACGAAACCTCACGCGCGCGCGGCCAGTCTTATCGTTATAGTCACGGACGGGCGGAGTCTCAAACGCGGAACGCTCCGCCGCTCACGTTGGGAGGAGATCATGAACGGCACAGCGCGTCTACTGGTGGTCCTGGGGCTGCTCGGCGTCACAGCGGTATCCGGGGCGCAAGAGGCCGGCGTCGAACAAATGTTGGAGGTGAGCGCGCAGGAGATGACGGGCGATCCGCTCACGGACGACCAGGTTCAGATGCTCAACGGCGAAATCAACGTGGGCCGGATCGATCTCGAGCGCCTGCGCCAAATCGTGGCCGAGGCGTCCCGCGGCGAGAAAATGCGCATGTCGTTGATGGACTGCATCCAGCTCGCGTTGGCCGGCAACCCCGATTTGCAAGTCGCCGCGATCGAACCCGAGAAGTCGGTGGCCGACATTCTCTCGGCCAAGGGCGAGTTCGACCCCACGTTGAGCGGCTCGTTCAACTACGTGCGTGCGTCCCAGGAGGCTTCGGCTGAGTACAGAACCTTCGGCGGCATCAACTCCATCGACACCTACAACACCAGATGGCAGATCGGCGTGGGCGGGAAGCTCCACTGGGGCACCGCCTACGAAGTCAGCCTTGACATCGACAAGACCGAGAGCACGTATAACAGCTTCATCGAGGAATACAGCGGCGGATTGACGCTTACCCTCAGCCAGCCGCTGCTGCGCGGCCGTAGCGCCAAAGCCAACTTGGCCAACATCCGCATCGCCAAACTCTCGCGGCAGGTCAGCGACCTTACCGTGCTGCAAACCGTGATGACCACCATTTCCGAGGTCATCAAGGCGTATTGGGATCTGGTGGGCGCCCGCGAGAACTTGCGCGTACGCGAGGAGTCGCTGGCCAACGCCGAACGTTTGCTCGAGATTACTCAAAAACAACTCGCCATCGGCACGGTGGCCGCTATCGAAGTGCTGCAATCGAAGGCGGGCGTGGCCGTGCGCCAGAGCGATCTCATCTCGGCGCGCTCCAGCGTGTCCGACGCGGAAGACCTGCTCAAGCAATTGCTCAATTTGCGCGACGGCGACATCTTTTCAGCCCGGCAGATACTCCCGACCGATCGCCCGAAGGTAGCCGAGTTCGATTTGGAGGCGATCCGTTTGTCCGACGAAGAACTCAAGGATCGGATAGACATGGCGCTGGAGACACGCCCCGAAATGCTCATTGCCAAGCTCGAGATCGACACCAGTCAAATCGAGCGCGACCGCGCCGCCAACGACCTGCTGCCGAAACTCGACGTCACCGGAAGTCTGTACCAGGGCGGCCGCGAACACTATCTCTCCGGCGTGTTCGACGGCATTCGCGAGCGCACCGACAACTCCTACAGCTACGGCGTGCAGGGCTCCGTGCCGATCGGGAATCGCGCGGCACGCGGCCAGTATCAGCGCGCTAAACTCAACGTGCGCCAGTCCGAGCGCAAGCTCGAACGCACCAAGCAAGAAATCATGCTCAAAGTACGGCTGGCGCTTCGCGGCGTCTACACGAGCCAGATTCTCGTCGAGAGCAACGGCCAGGCGCGTGCGTTGCAGGAGGCCAACGTGACCGCCGAAGAAAAACGCCTGAGACTCGGCGTGACTACCAGCTACCGCGTGCTTCAGGTCCAGGAAGATCTCACAAGCGCGCAGACGCAAGAGGTCAGCGCGCGCGTAGCCTACGAGAAGGCACTCGTGGAATTGCGCCTGGCTGAAGGAGCGCTGCTGGATTCGCTGGGTATCGAATATGTTGCACCGGAACCCGAACCTACGGTAAGATTCTTCCGCAGCGTCTATCCACGTTCCCCCAAGTAAGGTTTTACCTGGGGCGTTATCCCCGCGAGTGCGGGGAGATTGAGCAGGGAACACGATCCCGCTCGGTTTTTCTAGACGATTTGTTCGTCGCTTTCCATCGATCGGTAAGACGGGAAAGCGCTGTCTTTCCCACGACGAGCAAAGGAGCGGTTCATGAAATGCCCTGAGTCCATCCGCCATTGCGAAGTAGAAGGCCTGCGTGTCGGCCGCTTCAAACTCCGCAACACCACCACCTCCATCTGCTACCGCATCGGATCCACCCTCCTGGACACCGGCCCCTCGAACCAATGGCGCGCGATCCGCGCGTTCATTGAAAAACGTCCGCTCCACCAGATTCTCCTCACGCACCATCACGAGGACCACAGCGGCAACGCCGCCCGGATTCAGGCCCAGACCCAGGCCGCCGTGTTCGCGCCCGCAAGCGCCCTCGAGCGGCTGGCCGCCGGCTTCCAACTCTATCCCTATCAACGCTTCTTCTGGGGATTGGCGAAACCCGTCGTGGCGCAGCCCCTGCCCAGCGAAGTCCAGTTGGACGGTGGCTTCAGGCTGCGCGTGCTGCCCGCGCCCGGGCACTCCCGCGACATGGTATGTTTTCTCGAACCGGAACGTGGCTGGC
>JAACEL010000546.1 GCA_011682535.1 Nitrospiraceae bacterium
GGGGGCTTTTTGCGGAGCGCAGCGGAGCAAAAAGCCCCCCACGCCTCGCCGCGCCCGGGCGGCCCTCACGTCGTGGTCGGTTCGCCCTCCTTGGCCCGTTTGGCCGCCTCCAGCCGGTAGCTGGGGATGTTTAGTTCCAGGATGACGCTGTGATGCACCAAACGGTCGATCGCCGCCGCCGTCGTCATGGGATCTTTGAATATCTGCTCCCATTTCGAGAACGGCAGATTGCTCGTCAGGAGCACGCTGCCACGCTCGTAACGCTCGGCCAGTAGCGTGAATAGCACTTCCATCTCCTCGCGACTCTGTTGAACGTAACCGATGTCGTCGATGATCAACGCCTCAAACCTCGAAAGCCGCTTCAACAGCCGGCTGAGCTTCAGGTCCCGCTTGGCTAACAGCAGGTCCTGTACCAGCAGGCTGCACGTGCTGAAATACACCTTGCGGCCGGAGCGGACCAACTCCTGGGCGATCGCACTCAAAAGATGCGTTTTCCCAGAACCACTTTTGCCGAACACCAGTAGGTTCTCACAGTGGTCCACGAACGAGCCTTCCAACAGCGTCCGTACCTGCCGAGCCACCTTGGTCGGAAGCCGGCCGAGTTGGAAACTGGCCAGGTCCTTTTCCAGCGGCAGCCGTGACTGACGCAATAGTCGCTCGGTGCGATTCGCCTCGCGCACCTGGCACTCCCGTTGGGCCAACTCCAGCAGATACTGCTCGTAACTGAGCGTCTCCTGAACCGCCCGATGGGCCAGCTCTTCAAAACTCTCCCGAAACGTCGGCAGGTGCAACTGACGCAAATGGCCCGTCAACGTCTCTTTCACATCCGTCCTGGAAACCATCCCAAACCTCCTTGTCATGAAACAGGTTATCGAAATGCGACAAATCAAACTCCTCGACGGTCACTTCCGTCACCGCCGGAATCTCCTCTTCGCGGTCAACCAACAACTTGACCGAATCGGCCTCGATCACTCGATCTCCGGCCAGCAGCACACGCAACGCCTCGTCCACCGCCGACTCACTCTGCTGGGCGGCCAGGTGAAGAATCTGCAAGTACTCCTTGTCGGCCCGCTCTGCCCGGGACTCCCGCAAGGCGTCGTAGGCCATGCGGAACCAGCTGGTGGGAAACAGTTCTTCTCGGTAACGGTAGTTCTCAAAGGCTCCCGGCTTGCGAACCAACCAGTCGATCACGTGCCGGTAATTGATCCGATGCTTGTTGCGTCCTCGTAAACGAGGCAGTCGCTCGACCAGTTTCTGGGCGTACCATACCTCCAGGTGCTCGGCATAAACCCGCACGTGCACCCGCTCCCCGACCAACCGGCTGTTCACTGAGTACGTGTTGCGGTCCACGTGAATCAGACTCCCAATGCCCACCTTGGCCGGCACCCGCTTGTAGCTCTCACGACGTCGCTCTGGCAATCTACGCAGCAACCGTACTTCTTCCGCCAAACGTTTCTGGCGACCGGCGTTCCGCTGGTAGCGAATCTCACGGAGAAACTTGGCGTAAGCCTCTCGGCTCTCGAACTCCCGACTGCCGCGGAGCATCAAGGCTTGGTCTACCGCCTCCTTGAACCGCCGGTGCGATTGTTCCACGTCTCCATTTTCGTTCGCCTTGCCCGCCTGGATCTTCTCCATCACGACGCCGTAGTGCTTCATCAATGCCGCGTAGCGATCGGTGAAATCTTTCTTCTGGGAAAGGTTGTTCACGGCCGAACTCATCCGGTCGCTACGGTGACGCTCGGGCACGCCGCCCAACTCCCAAAAGGCGTTCTGCAACCCCTCGCTGAGGCTCTCGAAACTCTCCGAAAAACAGATCGTCTCCGTCTCCCAGTTCGAGTAGGTCAGCACGAAGTGGTAGACCATGTGTTCAAAAAGCTGACCGCCGATCGTCACGCCCAGGCTTGTCATGTGCGTGAAATCCGACGCACACAACCGGCCCGGATGGTGAACCTGGTCGAAAAACACCTCCTTGGCCGGCCCCTCCGTCGCCCGCCACACCTTCACCCGACGCTGCAACGTGCGCAACTGACCGTCCTGAAACCGCCCCGGGTATGTCCGCTTGAGCCACTCGAAAAGCGTCTTCGCCTGCAAGCCGGGACTGACTTCCAATTGCTGCCGAACCTCCTCCCAGACCTCCTCGAAAGTGTCCGGCCGGGTCCGCCAGGTGTGCGTCACCGCCACCTCGCTGGGAAGTTTCCCAATCTGCCTATACTTCCTCGCCGTCTTCTCGTCCATGTTCGCCTTGTCCGCCGCCTGTTGGAGCGTCAGCCCCAACGACAACCCCTTCCGGAAACGTTTCACCTGTCGATCCGTGACCATCGCAAACCTCCTTCCAATAGAGAGTTGCGATAGTCTACTCAAACCCCCACAGCCGGGAATTCTAATTGTCGCCAGCCGGGAAAACTAATTGTCGCTATTCATCCTCGTGCATATTGAGTGTATAAACAGAACAGCCTCCGCGTTTTGTACAACGTGGGCCGCGTGCTTGTAGTTCCTAAGTTTGAGCGAGCGGAGCATCTTAGAAACTGACGGGTACTTCGCGGTCAAGATGTTCTTGAGGTAAGCGTCCGATCTGTCCATGGTCGCAGGACGGAAGGGAGCGGCTATTTCTGACGGGCGCGGCGATGGGCTCGACGAGCACGGGTGCGGATGGCTCGGGCTCGGGATTCGTCCAGCCGATGGGTGAGGATCGCCTCGGGATGTGCCGCGGCCCAGCGGTCGGGTAACATCTCCTCCAGACGCGGGTCGTCCGCGTGCAAGCGGAGCACAAGATCGCGGACATACGCCCAGGGTTCGATCCGGTGACGCTTGGCACCGGCGAGGATCGTGTACAACACCGCTGCTCTGGGCCCCGCCGATTCACTGCCCAGGAAGAGCCAGTTCTTGCGTCCGATGGCCTGGTGACGAAGTGTCCGCTCGCTGACGTTGTTGTCGATCGTCAAACGACCGTCGTCGGTGTAGCGACGAAGCGACTCCCATTGGTTGCGTGCGTAGGTCACGGCCTTGGCCAAGCTGCTCTTTGGAAGCGCCCTCAGAGCCAACTCGGCCAAGTACGTTTCGATTTTATCCAGTACCGGATTCGCTTCATTAGCTCGAAGTTCGCGGCGTGCATCGACCGACCAATCGTGCGCCCGGTCTTCGATATCGTACAACTGCCGAATCCATTCCAACACCTGGTGCGACTGACGGGGATTACTCTTCACGGCATCG
>JAACEL010000547.1 GCA_011682535.1 Nitrospiraceae bacterium
CCGATCAGCCGGTTCTGTCATGCAACGCTCAATCGCCGATCCGTTCCTCGTGCAGCCACCGACATCCATGGCGGATCCGCGAAGATCCACAGTACCCGCGCAAATCCGCGTCCCATTGTTTCGCTCAGGATTGACGTCTGCGACAGAGATTTCTCCCTTCGGTCGAAATGACGAGTTGTGCGCAAGTTTCAAGCTTTTTGGCGGAGTAATCTAGATACAAGGGTGGGTGCAGCGAAGCGCAACCCACCACTCTCTGTGGCGGATATCTCACGGGGTTCCTTCGCGAGGGTGCCAAGATTACGTCAGGTCAGGTACTTGGCGCAGGCCGCCGGGCGACAGCGTGTCTCGACACGCATGGCACATGGGCATATGAAAAGGGCCGCTCTCGGTTCGATTGCATCGAACGAAAAACAGCCCTGTACAAACTCAAGAAAGCCAGGAGGCGCCTAGACGGTGGTGTCCGTGGTGTCGGTGGAAGTATCCGGTTCGTTGCCTGTGGGGAACGGCACTTTCCACGCAGACTGACGCTGTGCCAGCAACAGGCGGTCGATAATGCTCATGACGCCCGTCAGTTTGATGTTCAGAGACGTCGTCGCCGCGACCGGCGATTGCTTCGTGATCGCATCGAGATGCTTCATCGTACTCTCCCTTGTCTGGCGGTCTTAGAGTGCGGTCTCTTTTTGAAACGCGTACATGATGGCGCGGTCCACCAGATTCACGAGGAAATTGATCTTGACCTCGAACGCGGTTCCGCCGGTGGTACCGGCCTGTGCCATAACCGGCCGTTGAGTGACAAACCTCAGGTGCTTCATGCTAGGCTCCTCTAAACTGTTGATTTGTTGGTTACTATACACCCACTCACCCGGTTCATTTCAAGATAATTCTTTACACCAGGGAGCGGATTTCGCCCCTCCCTCACGCTACCCGCTCGAATCCGTTTGGAGGGGCTGCGTGAGGGACGCGTAGCTTTCCGGGGCCAATGCCTGGAAAACACTCCAAACGCACGGATTAGAGTAGTAGTTGATGCCCCATTGGATGGCGCCGGTGGCCGGATCGAGGCTCCATGGGATATTCCACGGGGTCCGCTGGGTCAGCAATACGTTGGCGTAGCTGACGTCGAAAAGGCGTGTGGCGTCTTCCGTTCTGCCCGCGAAAGCCGCCATGGCGCAGAAGTTCCACACTTCGCCGATGGTGAGGGCGGCGGAGTGGTCGGCAAAACTGCGGTCGATAGAGCCGTCGGGACGGACGCCGTTGACGGCCCCGTAGGGTGTAGCGGCGGCGTTGAGCCTGAGAACCGTGTCGATCACGGCCTGGATCCGCTTTTCCGGCAGGATCGCACCGATTCCGCAGGTGTAGGCAAACCACTGGCCGCACAGGGCGTTGGTCAGCGACGTGTCGCTGACACGTTTCCCGAGGGGGTCGTTGTAGAGCCGGTAGTAGGCCCCCGTCCACAGCTTGTCTTCAAACGATTGCCCCGCGCGCGTTCGAAGCCCGCGGAGGCGGGCCTCGAATTCAAAATCTCGCATGGCCTTGGCCATGGCTTCCCCAGCGCGCAACGCGGCCAGGCTGATACTGCCGGTATAGGCGCTGGTCCCCCACCACGGCCAAACGTCGTAGTACTGGTTGGCGGGGAACCCGGTTTCGCTACCGGGGTCTTCGTCGACCAGCCCGTCGCCATCCTTGTCAAGCGTTATCATATACTCAAGCGCCTTGCGCGCGTACGGGTACATCTCCTTCAGGAAGGCCGGATCCTTCCAGAGATCGAAATCGCGGTACACGTTCAGTGCGAACTGGGAAGACACAATGGGATGTTGCACTTGGTAGTAGGGAGAGCGCGAGGCGGCGGGCCGCCCGAAGGCAAACGGGATCTCCCCCGAGCCGCGCTGGGCGTTCGCCACCATACGCAAGGTGGCGCGTTCGCACTTGGGGAAAAGCAGCGCCAACGGTGCGCTGCCGTTGAACCGGCAGACGAAGGTCTCGGTGATGGGGCAACCGGTGAAGGATTCGCTTTGGAGGAACCGGCCGTCGGACGTCCACCAGGAGTTGCGCGGCCACACGTATAGGCTGTTGATTACGGCGTCTTTCAGCAGTGGGGACACGCCGGCACGGTAGACCACGCCTTGCCATGCCGCTATCTTCCGGTCGATTTCGTCCACCCGGGGTAACACGGCTCCCATGACGTCGCCGGCGTCGAGATATTTGCCGGCGTAGCGGTGACGCAGTCGCTCGCCGTCGCTTGAGGTCCAGTAAGGGAAGAACCACGCCAGGGCAAAGGTCACGCCAGTCCTGTGCCCGGCGGGGAGGACACGCCGCGCCTGCGCGCGGATAAGATCCTCGCGAACGCGCACGTTCTGCAGCGACCACCCCTCCCCCGCCCACGCGCCAACAGCGTAAGAGCCCCGGGGTAGTGTCAACTGGATGCCTTCTTGTGCGGTTTCGGCCTTGGCGGGCCGCGGCCGCGCACCGATGGCCTGCCACTGGAGGACGATTTCGACGGGCACATCTTCGGAACCCTTGTTCTCCAGCGTGAACCGGAACAGGGCAACCGGTAAGCCCGAGAGGTCGTAGTCGTGGGGAATAAGCGGCGCAAAGGCCCGTAGGTAGAGCGATACCTCGCCGAATGTATCGCGGAAGTCGACGTCGGCCGCGGGGTAGTGTCCCCAGAAGCGCAGGGAATCGTCCGGGGGCGGTTGCCCGGGGAAGAGGTCCAGCCGCCGCCCGCCCACGGAGACCAAGAACCCCGAATCGGCCGCGGCCGGCTGAGGGCTCAGCCAAGTGTTCTCGGTCGTACAGACGCCGAATGTCGCCGCCGACGTCAGATCGACGAATCCCGTGCCAAGTCCGCCTAAGGGCATGGCGGACGCCGCCTCACCGGGCTCGAACCACACTCCCGGCACGTCGGTGCTGAAACCGGGGGCCGCAAAGGTCTCGATACCGGGCGACGCGCACAGCACGGCCATCACGCCCAGCATCATGGCTCCCATTGCGTCTTCTCCCTAGGGGTTTCTGGCCGGACCCCTAGCGCGCATCGCTCATCATTGCCCATCGCGAGACAGTATCGACATCGAACAGACCGTTTGCAAGATATCCAGGAGCCCCCAAATCCGCGGGTAGATTACCCCGCCAAAAGTCAGGGCGGTTTCCGGATGTGGACTGCGGTAGCTTGCTACCGCTTTTCCGGAGGGGCGCTTGCTCCCCGGCGCAAGC
>JAACEL010000548.1 GCA_011682535.1 Nitrospiraceae bacterium
AGGGCCAGCGCGCGGGCGATGCCGATGCGCTGGCGCTGTCCGCCGCTGAAGGCGTGCGGGTAGCGGCGCAGGAACTCCATTTTGAGCCCCACGGCTTCGGTCAGCCAGCGCACACGGTCCTCGATCTCCGTTCGGCTTCCATAGCGATGCGCTTTGAGCGGCTCGGCGATAATGTCGAGCACCGTCATGCGTGGATTCAGGGAGGAGAAAGGATCCTGGAACACGAGCTGCATGTGTTTACGGAAGGTGCGGAGTGTTTCGCCCTGCAGCGTGCTCAGGTCGACGCGGTTACCGTCGAGATAAAAGACCATCTCGCCCGCCGTGCGCTCGAGTAGGCGCAGAACCAATCGCCCGGTTGTCGTTTTGCCGCAGCCGCTCTCGCCGACCAGGCCAAGTGTCTCCCCGGCTTTGATGTGAAAGCTGACGTCATCGACGGCCTTGATGTGGCCTACCGTCTTGCGCAACAGCCCCGCCGTGACGGGGAAGTACTTCTTGAGGCCATTCACCTCGAGCAAAACGCCGCTGTTGGGCTTCTCCGTCATGCGCCCTCCTCCTTCTCCGCGTACAAGTGGCACGCCACGGCGTGGCCGGGCGCGGCGGTGCGCTGGGCGGGTGCGGGGTCGGCGTCGCACACTCCCCGAATGCAATGTTCGCAGCGGGGATGGAAGGGACAGCCGGGCGGTGTGGAGAAGGGATTTGGCACACTGCCCGGGATCGACGCGAGTTTCTCCAGGTTGCCTTTGCCGATGCGGGGGATCGACCTGAGCAGGCCGCGGGTATACGGATGCTTGGGGTTGTCGAACACGTTGACCGCCGTGCTCTGCTCGACGATGCGCCCGAGGTACATCACCGCCACTTCGTCGGCCGTCTCGGCGATGACGCCCAGGTCGTGGGTGATTATCATTACCCCCATCCCCAACTCTTCCTGCAACTGCTCGATCAGGTCGAGTATCTGTGCCTGGATAGTGACGTCGAGGGCGGTCGTCGGTTCGTCGGCGATGAGTAGACGCGGGTGGCAGGAGAGGGCCATGGCGATCATGCAGCGCTGACGCAGGCCGCCTGACAACTGGTGGGGGAAGGTGTCGACGCGCTGTTCCGGGATGGGAATGCCGACCAGACGCAGCATTTCGATCGCCCGGTCGCGCGCCTCGCGTTTCGACACGCTATGATGCAACAACACCGTCTCGATGATCTGATTGCCGACGGTGTGCACCGGTGACAGGGAGGACATGGGTTCCTGGAAGATCATCGAGATGTCGCCGCCGCGGATCCGGCGGATCTCGCGGCTGCGCGGCGAGAGTTTGGTGATCTCGACGGGATCGCCTTTGCCGTTGCGGGGGGCGAGTTGGATGGATCCGCCGACGATGCGGCCGCGCGGGGGCAGGATGCGGAGCATGGCTTTCGCCGTAATGCTCTTGCCGCAACCGCTCTCGCCCACGATGCCCAGCGTGCGGTTCGGCGCGATATCCATGTCGACGCCGTTCACCGCGTGTACGGTGCCCTCCTTGAGGTCGAAGCGCACCGCCAAATCTCGAATGGTGATCAGATTACCCACGCATGGCCTCTTCGCTTCGCAGTGCGATGCAGGTGGCACCCGGGGCTTGAGGTCAGTTAAGTCAGTTGGGGCGCCATCGCGACCTCGCCCGGCGTGCCTTCAGGATAATGGTCCATTTACATGATTCATACCACTAGAACAGCACTTCCGCCCCGCGCCCCTGCGCGATCAGCGACGTGTAACCGTCGAGATTCTTCTGGACGGCCGCGTCGGTGAGGTCGAGCGTCTGCCGGCGTTCCGCCGCCATGTAGGCCGCCTGGCACAGCTTCGTGACCTCCAACCCGTAGTCCCAATTCATCAACGCGTCGCGTCCTTCACGGAACGCCTGAACGGCGTCGGCCAACTCGTCCACGTAGCCATAGAGGTCGGCTTCGTTCGGTTCCACGGCGAGCAGACCGCGGCTGGCCGTCGACTTCTCCAGCGCCAACTCACCGTCGGCCACCGCTTCGGCCGCCTTGTCGCCGATGAAAATGTTCACGGGCGTCTGCAGCGAGTTGACCTCGAACGCATAGTCGGGTCCGAGCCCTTCCATCAACAACCGCAGGCCTTGCTTGTCGTACATCCAGGAGTTGGTGAACTGTGCCTTGACGAGTTGATCCGTCTCGGGATTGCGGAAGGTGACGATGCCGGTGGTGAAGTCTTCCGCGGGCGTCTTGGCGTAGTCGATCCCCATCCGGTCCAGCAGGTCTTGACGGTACTTGGGCAGGCCCCACTTGAGCAGCGCGGTTTCGCAGCTTACGCGGACGGGCTGAAGGAAATCGATCGGTTTGTCCGGCGGCGTCAGTGTGAACCAGGAACAGGCGATGCTGTGGCAGGCCATGTCCGAAAGCACACCGCCGCCCTGCCGCGTCGGATCCCAGAACCACGGCTCATGCGGTCCGGCATGTTCTTCGGCGCTTCGAGCCAGCGTCATTGGCCCCATCTCCCGGATGGTCGGGGCGAGCTGCGCCAGCGCGGCCGTGATCGGCTTCATGTGGTTCTGGTTCTCGAAATAGGCCGTCGGGAAGCCGCCGTCCTTGGCCATCTGAACCAGTTGCTTGGCCTCGGCGACGGTGCGTCCGAGCGGTTTCTCGCAGATGACGCCCTTGAGAGGCGCGCCCGCCTTCACCGCCTCGACGATCTGCCCAACCAGATCGACGCGCACGAAGTTCGGCGCAAACACGGTGACGGCGTCGCAGTGGTTGCACAGTTCTGCGACGGAGGAGTAGACGGCGCATTCGCCCAAACCGTTGTCGTTGGCGTAGGCGGCGAGTTCTTCCGCCCCCTTGAGGGCGTGCACACCACTAAGCTCGACACCGCGCACGGATTGAAGCGCGACGGCCTGAAATTGTGCGAGGAAACCCGCGCCGATGAAACCCAACTTGAAATTGTCCATGTGCCCAGCTCCCTTGTGTTTGTGGCTAAATGGCGTTTGTCCGCAGTATTGATTATATCGAAGGACACGCGCGTCCTCAACGCCTCCTTGATGGGCAGCAGACGCTTGTAGGCCTTGGTTTCGCAGTCCTGCTTCTCGTAGCGTCCGTCTTCGTTGTTCTCCACGGCCTCTGACATGAGCGACAGGGCCATTCCATCGGCACAGAGCACCTTGGCTTCCAGCACGTTGTGCATATAGGTGGTTGAACCGTCTTTGTGCTTTTGGGTCGGGCAC
>JAACEL010000549.1 GCA_011682535.1 Nitrospiraceae bacterium
CAATGCGACCGCCGCGTCCCCGAGCATCTTCTCGTACTCGTCGTCGATCTGGATATCGATCTCCGTCTTCATGTCTTCCAGCGCGTCTTCCGAAAGCCCCAGCGCCGCACCGTCTTCGGCGTTGTAGATCGTCTGGTAGCCATCTTCCTGGTGTTTGGCGAAGAACACGCGCGTAGCCACCTCCCGCGAGATCATGCCCTTGGTCTCCAACTCCTCCTGATACTCGGCACCCAGCGGAATCTTGATTCTTGCGTCCAGGTAGTTCTTCAGTACCCCCAACAGATCCCCCTTGTTGCGGATCTCGGGACGTTCGTCATCCGGCATTTCTCGAATGACTCTGGCCAGGTCGCCGCGCGTGATAAAGGTCTCATCGATCTTGGCGACCTTGATCCGGTCCTTGTCGGCAATCATGCCGCATCCGGCGCACAACACGAGACAAGCTGCCGTGGCAAGCCGGAAAGCGCCGCCCGGCGTTCGAGGTGTCGATCGATTCATCGTCGGTGTCCTTTCCCATCCCAGACCCGACCAGTGTAGCATTTCTTCCCCCCCCGGTGTGAAACCCACAGAAGCTTTCGAATCGCCAGTGAACTCCACCGTGATGTGCCCAGCAATCTACGATTGCCGTAACTACAGTTCTCCTCGGGCACTTCGGGCGCGCCACAATACGCCACCGGGCATTGGGGCGAATCTTGGACGTATGAAACCCACGCGGGGGGCGTGGTATCATTCGCGGACAGTGGAGGCCCCGGTACCATGTCTTCGGACCCGTTTCGCGACATCATCAACGACACCTGTGAATTGCTGCGCCAGTCGGCAAAAGGCAGGAACCGTGTCGTGCATCTATCGCCCGAAGTGGCGCAGCAGCTTGACGCCCGCAAGACGCCGGTTCCGCCCGCTTCTCCCCAGCCCACGGGCCAAACCGCCGTTGCCGTGCCCGGCGCCCCGCTGGCCTCGCTCCAGGCCGAGGTAACGGCCTGCACCAAATGCGAATTGAGCCGCACACGCACGCAGACCGTGTTCGGCGACGGCAGCCCCACGGCCAAGCTCGTGTTTGTCGGGGAGGCGCCCGGAGCCGACGAGGACCGCCAGGGCGTGCCCTTCGTCGGGCGCGCAGGCCAACTCCTCACCGACATCATCGAGAAAGGCATGAAGCTCCGGCGCGGCGACGTGTTCATCTGCAACGTGCTCAAGTGCCGCCCGCCGGGCAACCGCAACCCGTTGCCGAGCGAGGTAGAGCAGTGCGAGCCCTATCTGATCCGTCAGTTGGAAGCGTTGCGCCCCGCGGTGATCTGCGCCCTCGGCAAGTACGCCGCACAGACGCTGCTCAAGACCAACGCACCCATCGGCCGCCTGCGCGGGCGATGGCACTTCTACCACGGAATCCCCCTGCGAGCCACCTATCACCCCGCCTACCTCTTGCGCAGTCCCGGTGAGAAACGCAAGACATGGGAAGACGTCCAGGAAATCATGAAGGTGATCAACGGCGAGGTCGTCCCCGGCCAGGAACCATGAGCCTCACACCCGCCACATATCCACGCGTGCGATGGCATGAATCCATAGTCTTCCGCGTTGTTGTGTTGTGCGGCATCCTGCTGCTGTGCCTGCTTGGCTCCGTCTATCAGATCACCCGCCATTACTTCCGCGACCTGTCCCAGGAGATGGAGTCGCGCACCGCCGACATTGCCGACATGCTCGTTCTGCAACTCGAGGAGAACAGTGTGGCCGACCTCGACCAGCTCGAACAGAACGCCATGGCCGAATACGACGGGATCGAAGTGGACCTGAGCGGCGACCCCGACGCGGCGGAGGTGACCTCGTTCGTGCTGGAAAAAGGGGAGGATGGCGCCCTCACCAAAGTGGCCCGCATGGTGATCGGGCTGGGGGACCGCAAGCTGCTGTTGACCGCCCGTGTCGCGCTCGTGCCGCAGACCGAGGTCATTCGCGCCTTCAAAAACAAGTACATCGCCGCGCTCATCTTCGTCTTTTTGGTCACGCTGGGCCTGATGCTCTACGTCATCGTACGGATGCTGCGTCCTCTGACCGAACTCTCCGAATCGTGCGCCCAGATCAGCAGCGGAACCTTGCGCAACGTCGGTGCGCGCCGAAATTCCGGCGAGATCCTCGCCCTCGAACAGACCTTCAACAAGATGGTGGCCTCGCTACGCGAGAAAGAGCGAATCGAAGCCAATCTGCGCCAGGCTCAGCGCCTCTCCGCCATCGGGAACCTTGCAGCCGGCGTTGCCCACGATGTGCGCAACCCGCTCAACGCCATCAAACTGCTGTCGAGTCACGCCATGGACACCTTGTGCAGCGTGCCCGAGGCCGAGGGCTCCGTCAAGCAGCTCCAGACCATCCGCACTGAAGTGGACCGGCTCGAAGAGATCGTGTCCGGCTTTCTTTCGCTGGCCAAAGAGCGCGAACTGCAACCCGAACCCACGCGCATCGACCTCATCCTGGACGAATGCGCCCGGCTCGTGCGCAAAGACGCCGAGGAACGCGGCGTGCAGCTCGTGGTCGAGTTGCGCGCGGGGGACACCTCGCTCATGGTGGACCCCAAACAGATGACGCGTGCAGTGCTGAACGTGCTGCTCAACGCCCTCGAGGTATGCCCGCCCGAAGGCCGCGTGCGTCTGTTCTCGCGAATCACGGATCGCACCTGTGAGATCGAGGTGCGCGACGACGGCCCCGGCATAACGCCCGAAGTGGCCGAGCGTGCCTTTGAACCCTATTTCACCACCAAGGAAACCGGGACCGGCCTCGGCCTGTCGCTCACCCGCGGCATCGTCGAAGAACACGGCGGCGCCATCACCCTGACGAGCATGGCCGGACAGGGCAGCCAAGTGCTCATCATCCTGCCCCTCAAAATGGAAGAATCATGAAATCAAGCATCCTTGTGACAGAGGACGACCAAGTCCAACGTGAGATCATCGCCGACATCCTCACCGCGTCCGGGTACGCCGTACGCCAGGCGGCCACGGCGGAAGAAGCCCTCGCCGCCATCGAGGGCGAGGGTTGCGATCTGTTGCTCACCGATATGCGCATGCCCGGCATGGACGGCCTCGAACTGCTCAGGAACGCCAAGCGCCTTCGACCCGAGACCGAGGTCGTTGTCATGACCGCCTACGCCACCGTTCAGACCGCGGTCGACGCGATGAAAGAGGGCGCCGTCGACTATCTGGGCAAGCCGTTCGACAAAGA
>JAACEL010000156.1 GCA_011682535.1 Nitrospiraceae bacterium
GGATAACAGGATAAACAGGATTGAGTTGTGAACGGCGATTGTATGGAAATCCGGTTCATCAGGCGGGACATCATGGTACCAGTCATCTCGACCGTAGGGAGAGATCTCGCCCCACCCCTCGCCAAGTTTTTCCACTGGGTCAGTACGTAGACGAAGTACGGGTATTTTCCGTAGTAAGAGATTTTTGATGGGGGCCGCGGCTGGCGTCATGGCGGCCGCTACGGGGCATGCCCAAGTTACGCAGGCGCGGCCCAAGCCCGGCAAAGTGCGGATCGGCATCGTGGGCGGCCGGTTCGGATCGACCTTCCAGTGGCATCTCGACCCACAATGTGAGGTGGTGGCTGTATGTGATATCGACGACACGGTCCTCAATTGCTTAAAGGACGTCTATCATTGTGATAATGGCTATAAGAGCTTCCGCGAGATGTTCAAACATCCCGACATGAATGCTGTCGGTGTGTACACACCGGCGCCCCTGCATGTGTGGGTGGCTACCGATGCCACGTCCTATGGGCGTGGTTAGGCCGTTTCGAGCGATTTCTTCATTGCTTGTCATTTCGAGCGTAGCGAGAAATCTCATTGCCACCGTTCGACGCGAAGTAACGGGGATTTTGATCTTTCCCTTCGGTCGAGACAACAGGGTTGGGCAGTTGGTGGACAGATTGACGAAGCGTGCTGGCGCTTGCCTGTCGCGCTGCGTGTCATTCCGGGCGTCTCGGCGCCGCACGGCTCCCGTTCGCTACGCCCCCGGCTTGCGCGCCTGGATGATGATCTCGCCGGCCATGATATAGCGCCACGCTTCCAGGACGTACCCCATGCTCTCCAAGCGCCGCTTGAGCTTGTCGAACGTGTAACGCGTGATGTGCTCATCGGCGTAGCCGCGCGGCTGGAAGAAGGCGTAGGCCTTTTCGATCATCGGCCACCACGGACGGCCGTAGTCCACCGTGCCCAGGATCAACATGCCGCCCGGCGCCAGCACGCGGTCCAATTCTTCGAAGATCTGGTTCTCTTCGGGAATGTGTTCGATCACCTGCGATGAGATGACCACGTCGAAGCTGTCTCGTTTGAACGGCAGGTCGAAGGTGCTGGCGTTGACCAGTCTGCGCCCCGGCCGGCGCATGAAACGCAGTTTCTTGTGCTGGAGATCCATCCCTACGATCTGTGGTGCGCCGTTGAGCATCTGTGTGGAACCGCAGCCCGCGTCCAACACCCGCATGTTGGCGCCGATCATGTCGAGGATGATTCGGTAGCGGCGTCGCTGCCACCATCGCTGCAAGGGAATGCGGCTGAAGAAGGCGCGTGAGTCGTAGTCGGCGCTCTCGACGCTGTTGCGCAGGCTGCGCATCGCGTGCAGGGCCTTGAGGTAGACGATGGCGAAGTGAAACAGGCGTGCGTGAGTGCTGCCGTGTTTGCGCGGACGGTAATGGAATGGGATCTCGCGCACGCGGTAGCCCTGGCAGTAGGATTTGACGAGGATTTCCTGGAGAATGGCGTAGGTGTCGTAGGTCAGGTTGAGCTTGGAGACGGCGCGGCGCCGGTAGAGGCGGAATCCGCTCGACAGATCGTGTACGTCGAGCGAGAGCGCTTTGCGGAAGACGATGTTGAGCAGGCCGCTGAGGATGGTGCGCGACCACGGCATGGCTCCAAAGCCTTGAGGGGCATACCGCGACGCGATCACAATCTCGGCGTGGTCGCGCACGGCCCAGAGGTAGCGGATGAAGGCCGGCGGATGCGAGAAGTCGGCGTCGAGCGTTAGGATGTACTCGGCGTCGATGTCTTCGAGCGCCGTGCGGATGGCGCCGCCGTAACCCTTGCCGCGTTGCTGAAGCACCGCCACGCCGTGTTCGGCGGCCACCTCCGGCGTGCCGTCTTGCGACCCGCCGTCGAGTACGTACAGCGCGGCTTCCGTGTCCAGGGTGTCGGCCACCGACTTGAGCATCGGCAGCAACGTCCTGAGGTTCTTCGCCTCGTTCAGGCAGGGCACGACGATCGCCAACGGCTTGGGCGTTGAAGGCGTCCGTGGTTCAGTGGTTTTCGTGATCGGGTTCGTCATCGCGGCATCGTCGGACACGCCCTCGGCGTATCGCGCGCTCCTTAGCTTGGGTGCTCTGTTGGCGGCCGTCAGGCCGCTCCCGCAGGCGAGGCAAGCTTGTCAAGATTGGCTTTGAATTGTCAAGCCACCACTGCTGCGTCGCCACGATGGCGGCGCCGAGGGAGGCTCAAAGCGCCACGCGGTCGGGGAACTGTACCGATTCCACCAATGGATCGCGCAGGAAGAAGCGGATGGGCCGTCCGCTCGTGTTTTCGATCTGAAAGCGCAGGCAGTCGTGGCCGCGGTTGAAAACGTGGGTAGCCTCGTAGCGCTTCGGCGCCGCTCCCAGCTTGGCCACACCAATCGCATTGCCCTCGATGGGGCCGGTTCCGTGGCTCGCAAGCTGAAGCACGAGTGCCTTGTCTGGTTGGGCGGAGTCTCCCCACACCTCGGCGCTTGCGGTCCACTTGGAGCCTGGGACGATCTGACTCCGGCACAATCGCATGATGCTGGAGTGTGGGGGCAGCGTCACGTCGAAGGTTGACGCCGTGGCGTGATTCCCGTTGGACGCCTTCTTGATCTTGATATGGCTCATTCGGGCGATGCCGTCGCCGTCCGTCCACGGCAGCAGCCATGCGTCGACGGGGTCGTGCCGCCAGGCGCGTGCGGCGTCTTCGCGGAGCTTTCTCTTGTAGTCGATGGCGTAGGTGAGGCCCCCAAAGTGTTCTCCGGTGGTCAGAGGCCGCCCGGCAAGAAAAAGGTCCACGAACAGTTGGGCGTCGCCGGGAATGCCGTCCCGTTTGACGTTCAAGCGGTGCCGATAAGTGTGCCGAATGTCCAGAGGAACCAGGTCGGCGTGCGTATTCTGAAAGACCAACTCGCCTCTGTAAACCCAGTAGTAACCGAACAAGACGGCGTTGCCTTCCTCGTCGAACGTGGGAAGGGACCCATCGCCGTCATTGCGCACGGTCACTGGAACGTCATACACAATCTTCGGCGGCTCCCGATAGTTGGTGACGTGGCCGTCCACGATCCGCCATGACGTGGGACGCGCTGGATGCGTCAGCGAGATCGACTCCGCGCGCTGAAGAATGGCGGCCTGCGGCGCCGCCGAGACCAAGGGAACGAATCCTTCCTCGGAGATTTGGGAGAAACCGAAGAAGGTGGTGTTCAGGTTGCGTGCCTGTGGCCGCAGGAGCGCCAACCCGTCGAGTTTGTGCCACGGCGTGAGGATGGCCACGCCGTCCGGGCCGTCGAAGGCAGTGCTCAGTAGCACTTCATCGGCGATGAATTGGGGTGACCAGGTCTTCACGGGGTCCGTGGAGAACGGGTTGTCCAACAGATACTTGAACGCTTCGCCCCGCTGCCCGGCCTCCAGAACGTTCGTGAAGAACTCCGCCCGGATTCGGAACATGGAGAAGTCGCCGGCGGACCCCACCACGGCCCAGCACAACGCGATGGTGAAGATGAGGGCCGGAATGCGTTTCCGCGGTGTAGAACCCGCCGGTGTGGCCAGAAGCGGAAGCAGTAAGATGAAGTACATTGGCATGAAACAATGCCAGAGGTAGGTGAAGTGGGCAAAGGCGCCGCCTCGCACGTAGCCGACGATGAGGAGGGCGTATCCCAGCGCAGCCGACAACGAGAAGCACATTTTCCACCGCTCCTCCTTGTGTTGGGCGCCCAGTAGGAACAGCGCCGATGCACAGAGCAGGGCTAGGCCGTGGGCGAACAGGAAGTAGGGTATGAATCCCCGCCAATTCGCCCGGAACGTCGCCAGACTCAAGTCCGAAACGTGGCTCAGTTCGTAGGAGTTCACGTTTGCGCGCCTGAGCAGAAGAAAGCCGGCGAGCGAGAGAAGCGTCACCAGCGAGACTGCAATCGTGGCTCGGCGCTGAGGGTGAGAGAGGACGGCGTAGCCGCAGAGGTAGACCACGAGCGCGACGCCGAACGGATGCACGGATGCGACGGCCACGGCGACTGCGGGAACAGCAAGCGCGCGAAGTAGTTTCCGCTTTGCACGATCGGGACGCGTGTCGAGCAGAGCATGCAGCAGCAGCGCCCACGCTCCCACGTGCATCCCGTCCGCGACGGCCAACACGTTGGCATGCACAAGATAGACCAGGATCAACACGATGAGCAGCAGGGCCAAGTCGCGACGTTTGAAGCCGTAGAAGAGCACGAGTCCGATGGCGTAGTGTGACAGGCAGAATCCCACTGAGAAGGCCCTCGCGACTTCCCGCAAGGGAAGCCCAAGCTTCAGCGCCGCGAACGCCGGGAGCTGCGGGGGAATTTGCCCCAGGTCGCGCCCGAACAGTCGGAAGAAACGGCCTTGCAACACGCCGTAGTCCAAGAAACGCGCTACGTCAAGATGTAGGCGCTCCTTGTAGAAAACGAGACACATCAACGCGTAGAGAAGGAACAGGCCATGGAACACGTAGGGTGAGAGCAATACCAACTCATGGCGGGGGACGTCATTGGGACGTGACGGCACGTGCGTGCTTTCGCCTGAGCAGCGTTCTGTCATATTCCTATTGTTCTCCTTGCCATCGTCCTGCTCATGTTTGTCGAGCCGCTACTGCTGTGTTGCCAGGATGGCGGCGCCGAGGGCGCCGGTGATCTGCGGGTCGGGGGCGATGGTGACGGGGTGGTCGAGCGCGGCCTCGAGGGCGGCCGCCATGCCGGGCACCATGGCGACGCCGCCGGTGAAGAGGACGGGCTCGTCCACGTTGCGTCCGGCCATGGCTACGACGCGTTTGGCAATGGAGGCCTGGACGCCGGAGACGATGTCCTCACGCGCGATGCCGGAGGCCAGCAGTCCGACGATTTCGGTTTCGGCGAACACGACGCACATGCTGCTGATGGCCGCGGGTTCCGTGCTTTGGGCGGCCAGTTGGCCGAGGGCGTCCAGTTCGACCTCGAGCCGTGTGGCGACCACTTCGAGGAAGCGTCCGGTGCCGGCGGCACAGCGATCATTCATGGCGAAGTCACGCACGGCGCCCTTGTCGTTCAGACGGATGAGTTTGCTGTCCTGACCGCCGATCTCGATGATGGTGGCCGCATCGGGGACGAGCCGGCGCACGCCGCGTGCGTGACAGGTGATTTCGGTGACGGTGGAATCGGCGAAGCGCACCAGGTTGCGTCCGTAGCCGGTGGCTACGATCCGCGACACACTCTTGCCGTTGCCGCCCACTTCGTCGAGTAATCGGTCGAGGAGGTCCCTGGCGAGCATGGCCTGGTTGACGCCCTGGTCCTGGGCGCCCGAGCCGAGGATGTCGCCCGTGCCGGCGTCCACCAGGACTACCTTGATGGCGCGTGAGCCCGCGTCGATTCCCGCACAGATGGTCATGTTAATCCTTTCGCAAGGGAGGTGGGGCGTCTCGCCCCACAATCGGGGGCGGGACGCCCCCGCTCCCCTATAGATCTGTTCTCTGTCCCCGGACCGTTTCGATCAGGGCCTCGATCCGCGTTCGAATCGTTGGCCGCACCGGGTCACTCACGGGAGGGACCTCGATCTCGCAGACCGGTATTCCCAACGCCGACCGCACCTTGTCGTGGATGACGCCGCCTTCGTAAGCGCAATGGCTGGCGCCGGGGATACGTGATACTACCAGGGCTTCAGCCCCGAACGCACGGATGTCGCGAATAATGCGGTCGGCGCGATCGCTGGCCGGCCCTACCATAGGATCCGCGAGCGCCATTTGGGCGAGGGCATCCATTGGCGGGAGGTCTGTCGGGATCGGGTCGAGGGCGTGGCAGAACAGGTAGTCCGTGCCGCACACGCGTCCGCCGCATTCTTCGATCAGGTTCATGGCGCGCAAGTCGGCGACGGGATTGACCCAGAACACGCGCACCGCGTCGGCCCCGAAGTGGCCCTGGTGGGCGCCGATACGGCGGCGTTTGCTCAATGGTCAGACAATCCCAAGAAACGCTATATGTTGTGTTGCCCTTGACATCAGCCACAGTATATAGCACTCATGGGAGAGCCTTCAACCCCGTGAACGGGTACCCGCTTATTATATCCCAACCCGCCCCCTTCACGGGCTTCAACACGATAAAAGCCGTGAAGTGTGAAACAAGAACGGCTTGCCCCACACTTCACGACTTCATGCACTTCCCGTAAAACTCCTCGCATGTCATGCGTGGAGAGTTCCCATTAAACGCTACGGAGTAACCGTTACCTCCACCAGTTCGAAATAGACCGTATAGGCCTGCCACCAAGCTTTCCCGGTCTTGCACCGAACCTTCAGGGTGTCGCCGGAGACGTAGTTCGCGGCTCCGCTCGTCACTGTCACGGTGCGTGTCGCCTCGTTTGTGTCCATCAAGAACGAGTCTTTCTCGTCCCATGCCGACGAACTGTAGTTGTAGAGGTATATCTTGGCAGTTGTCGAACTCGCACTGCTTTTGCGGATTACCTCGACATCAATCTGCGACGGAGTGCTAGTTGGCACACCGGTAACGTCGAAGTCCACGAACGTATAGGTATAGAACCCGCTAGCGCTGTTCACCGTGAGGTAGTCGTCGTCGTCAACCGTCAGGCTATTGAGATCACCCGACTGGTAGCTGCCGGTAGTGACGGTGTAGGAACTCGGATAGTGAACGGTTGGGCCGTCGCAGTCATCGGTAGCAACCGAACTACTAACGTTATATGGAGTTGAGACGCCGCAGCTGTTGACGGCCTGGATCCCATACCGGTACGTTGTACCACAATCCACACTCGTATCGGAGTAACTCGTTACGTTGGCGCCTACATATACCTCCCAATCGTAAGCGCCACCCTCTATCTTGCGGATGATATGGAACTGGTCTTCGTTATTGGAGTTATCCGTCCAGGTCAGGTCGATCTGGTATTGACCAGCCGGGGTAGCCGCCAAGTTCGTCGGTGAGGCCGGGATATCTTTGACGTAGATGTTTAACGTCGCAGTATCCGAGCCACCGTTGCCATCATCGACTTGGACCGTCCAACTGTTGGCGCCGGTATCACTCGCACCCGGCGTACCGGAAAGGGCGCCATCGGCCGCTACATTCAACCACGCCGGTCCACTGACTTTCGAGTAAGTGAGCGGGTCATTGTCCGGGTCGGTTGCGGAACCTGCGATGGTATCGCTGTAAGCCGCGTCAACGCACGTATCCGAGCGGCTCATGGGGTCTTGGGTGAACACGGGTGCGTCGTTGATCGCGGTAACGGTGATCGAGAACGTCGCGGTGTTCGAATCGGCAAGCCCGTCGTTGACATTCCAGGTGAACGAGTCCGGACCGTTGTAGTTCACGTTCGGCGTGTACGTCCAGTCCGGGCTGGTCGAGGGACTATCCAGAGACCCGTTGCTCGGCCCGCTCACTACACTGAACGTGTACGGGCCGGGACCGTCCGGGTCGCTGTAGGACAACGTGATCGGGAGCGCCGTATCTTCGTTGGTGCTGTCGCTCTGGTCATTGGCCACCGGCGGCTGGTTGGCGGCGCCACCGGTCACTGTGATGGTTTGGTCGCCGTCGGTGATGGTTGCACCGTCGAGCTTGACCACGAAAGCGTTTTCGCCATTCGATGCGCTCGATGTCGGGCCACCGCCTAAACCTACGGGGATCATCTCCACACCGAAGAAGTAGTTGACCGGCACGCCCTGCGAGTTGGAGGTATCCCCCAGCATATCAATCTTGACGAAGTTGCCGCCATCAGGAGTGACACTCGCAAAACGCCGGTCCTGGTAGCTGTCGTACGGTCCGTCCCCGTTGACCGTGATGGTCTGGTCGCAGTACTCGTCCGATGCGTTAATCGGGTCCAGGTACACAATCACCTGGTAGTTAGTCGCACCGTCAACAAGTACCTGGAACGTGGTGCCGGTCTTGTTGTAGACGACAGCGACATCGCGGTAAATGATTTCCCGGGGATTCGCGGTCTGGATTTTATTTGCACCTGCAATACCCGTCACGGTGAACCCGTCGCCCTTGCCGTATGTGTAGCTGGCCGGATCGAGGTACTTCATATTTCCGCACATCGGGTAATAGTCAAGGTTGTAGTTCGAGGACCCACCATCGTACAGGTGCGAGGAATCGCGGGCATCGCCATAGGTTACTGTGACTCGGTCACCCGCCTTAGCCGAGGTGATTGGCACCGATATCTGCAGGCCGTTCACCGAAACCGCACCCAAGGTAACGCTGGCCGTCCCTTCCGCCGAGACATAACCCTCGACACCCGAGTTAGTCACCTGCGGCGCCACCCAGCCCGAGGGGATGTCAATGGTCAACGTGCCATTGGTGATATCCGCATCGGTCTGGTAGCGAATCTGCCAGATGTCTTTGTTAGCGGCAGGGGCTGACCGGCCGAGAATGTTAATTGATCGGGCAAGTGTATCCACAGTAGCCCACTCATCCTCGTCAATCTCGCCAACAAGGTAGATCGGGCTCTCGCTCGTGCCGGCTGTTATCTGTCCGCTGCTGGGATAAATCGTGGACGAACTGCCCTGGCGGGTGTACTTGGTCAGGGAACCCGCCGGAGTGCTCAGGGTCACGTTGTCGGTCGTATCAGAGTTCCACAACACCGTGGTCATCGTGTAGGGGGAAGTCTTATTGCGGAACTGGAACCCATAGTTCGTACTCGACAAGGCAAGCTCACCCACATATTCAGACCCGCCGAGTAGGTTCACAAAAGTATCCACCGCATCCCAGACCTGTTTCTTGGTCCCGGCGGTGCTCCAGCAGTTGCCGCCGGAGGAATTTCTGGCGCCGGTCAACCGCCAATCGTCCCCCAAGTTGGTGGCACAATCCCACCAGTCATACGCCCAGGTCAACATCGGGACCGTCTCTGAGGATAAGAGAAGGGCCATGCAGCGCGTCCACCCGTTCGCCTGATTGTCCTCGGTGGTGTTATAACTGGTGTAAGCCATTTCCGACAGTATCACCCCGGTAGAGGGCAATCCGTACTGTTTGGCTATTGCGGAAGTCGATATCACCGCGCCCTTCGTGCCGTCCTTCTCAGGCATGGCAATCATATTATTTGTGGCGAACGGATGAATGCCGATCTCATCTAAATCGTCAACTCCACCCGAAGCCAGAATAACGCGGTTAGCCCCCTGCGCCGCACCGTAAACGCCCCACGGCCCTTCGAGAACTACCTTCGCACCGGGATCGAGGGCACGAATGGCCGCCGCACCTCGTTCGATGACTATTGTCTTGGATTCGAATGTGGCCGGTTCCCAACCACTGTTAGGCTCCGTGAAAATTATGTACCCTTCGATACCACCTTGCGAACTGGTTCCGTAAAGACTGATGTTACGGTTGACACATGCTGTGACAAACTCTTCCCACTCCACCAAACCGGCCTCTGTGGGTGGGTTTTGGGTTACTCCAAGGTCTTGTGCCCACTGGGGAGGAAAACCGCTGATCTCACAATATACCCAACCGCCCCGATCGCGCCACGGAGTAATATGGTCGTCCCATGGCCATGATGGAAGAGGAGCGTCTTGGGTGGGTTCCAGATGGTCCCATAATAGTGAAGGTCGGAACCCTCGCATTCCGACGAGCCAGGCATCATCATATCCTGCTTGTGTCGTCTCGTTATCTCGCGAGTCAACCACGTGGAGTTTACTGAATATTTCGCTGATGTCACTACTGGGGTTCAGGCCAGCTTGGCAAGGTGGTGTAATTGCAAAGCCCACGATCGCCACGATAACCAGCGCAACAACCGACGCCCAAGTACCCTTTCTCGAATCTTGATACGTGTACATGGCTAATACCTCCCTAGAGTTGATTTTCTGTGCCCATTGCCATCCAGAGCCGCGTACTCCCACTACCCCCCCTCTTTTTGCGGGAGCTCTTACCATCCGAATTCCATATTTCCTTAAAAGAATTAGCAAGCGTTCAGGTCCACGGAAGCCCGCAAACATGGAACTTTTGGCGACAATACGCCCCAAAAGGGTACAGCCACGACTCACTCCGGGACTCGCTCGCTTGCATCTACTTTTGCCGGGGATCAAAAGCCCCCTTTCTTGCTCAGCTTATTGCGTTTTTCTGCATGCCTGCCCAGAACGC
>JAACEL010000157.1 GCA_011682535.1 Nitrospiraceae bacterium
ATTTTCCGTGGCAAGAGATTTCTCCCTTCGGTCGAAATGACACGTGATGGGCAAGTTTTGCTTCCAACCTGGATCCCCGCCCGCGGGCCCCAGGTAAGAGATGGGGCAACAGCCTAAATCGACAAGCCCCTGCGCGGGAATGACGGCTTGGAGTTCTTTGCCCCCCACAGCCGCTTTGAGCGGCTCACAGCATAAAGCCCCGGCTACCTTCTTGCCGGGGGATAATTACCTCGTCGGTGGCCTTGGGCGCCGCCAGCGCGCGGGAACAGGGGGACGCGGATCGTGACTCCGCCGACGCGCTGGAGCGCACCTACGATTCGCCCGAGACGCCCACTGGCATTCTCGTTGCCGCGCCAAGCACTGTGGGCATTGGCGAGCGGTTCTCGGTGGTGCACCGTTTCTTGGGCATTCAAGAAACGGACGCCGCGCCGAGTCAACCTGTCAATCTTCGGCGTCTTTGCCTGTGGATGTCTCCCCATCCGTACCACCGAGTCGTTGAGGTCATCACAGATGATGACCAGTACGTTGGGGGACGCGCTTCATCCGTCCCGACGCTTGGGGCGGAATTGGCGCGGCACCCCATACCTACCCCGATTCCCGCGGCGCTTAACCCTGCGCAACGCAGGAAAGTTCTACGGTTGATCTGGCCGTGAGCATCATCGAGCCCATCGCGTATTTCGCACATTCCGCGAGTCCCTATTCCGTTCCGTGGCGCCTCAGAAGCACCGCACACATCGCGCCGATCACGGTCAAGCACAGTCCGAGCCAATGACTTGCTGGCAGCGGGAAATGGCTTGCGGGATCCAGAGGGTCGAATCCCCAGGTCAATTCCAGGGCGTTACTCATACCGTCGCCGTCCCAGTCGTTGTCCCCATCCGGAATACCGTCGGGACCGAGGCTGAAGTTATCCCCCGTCGAATCAGCGTTCTCAAGGTCAAACGGGTTCTGGAGCCCCGGTGTTTCTAGGTCCAAGTCACGCACCTCATCCGCATCCATGAGCCCGTCGCCGTCCCAGTCATGGCCCGGCTCGTAGCGAATGCGGATGACCGTGGGGGCGCTTGCATAATCGTCAATGTCCACCGCAATGAAGCTGAGTTCGTTGTTGCCCATGTTCAACGCGGCCTGGGTCGTCCATGTCGTTTGTCCCTCTGTGTGGCCTATGCTCGTGCCGTTGAGTCTGATGTCCGCCGCGTCCGAGCCGCATGTGCCCTCGATCGTGAGGGTGTCGACACCGACCGTGAAGTCTTCGCCGTTGTTCGTGGTGATGATGGGGGGATCGGGCGAGCTATGCACGCCGGGAAACATCGGAGTTCCGACGATGGTTTGCACCGCAACGCCATCCGGCACTTCCAGAGCCCACCCGGAAGCCTCCGGTCCGCTTTCGGCGCATTCATAGATGCCAAACCAGCGATAGCTGCTCGAGTCCGAGCCCACGACGCGTAGTCGTGCCGGGCTCCCCGGCGTCAGGAGCGAGTTCGGGATGGTGAGCGTCATGACGCCGGCTGCGTCTTGCCCTGAGCTAAACACTTCGAGAACGTCGAAGTCCAGCAGACAAGCGCCGCCCAGGCCCGTCCATTCGGTGGACAGAAGCGACAGACCGAAGTCCACCAGTTTCGTCCCGCCCAAGAAGAGCGAGAACGTGCACTCGGGTTGAGCCTCGTAGCCTGTGGCGCCTAGCCACGTGAACGAGGTCGCTTCTCCGGGCTCAAGAACCGCCGGCGCGTCTTGCGTGTCCCACACGAGTTCCTGCGTTCCGTCAAGCCCGCGTATCACGTGCACCGTGTACTCGCCCAACGGAGACGGATACAGCACGGACTCAGGCGCCGTCACAAGCGTTCCCCAGCCGTTGAAGTCGTATCCACCGGCGGCCCCTGTGTCGCGGATGAGTGTACAGGCTTCGGACAGTTCCTGGGCCGTCATCGCCGAAGTCCTGAGATAAACAGGCGATTCACCCAGCGGCACCGTCCAGTCGTTTCGGCGTTCACCGTTGTTCAGTTCGCCTGGAGCCCAGACCACCATGGCCGCGCCGTCTTGCGTATCGAACGCGTAGCCATGAACGCCGCTCGTGCTGTGGCCCGACACGGTTCCGGGTTTCTGGAACGGGGCCGCGAATTCCGGGGCGGGGCCTAGCAGGCGCGCCAGTGCGGCCTGGGCCGCGAAGAACTTCTGCGGGATCGCCTCCGGATCCAGAAGCGGATTTTCAAGATCCCATGATCCGTTGTTGACCTCTCCCTCAAGCCCAGAATGCCAGAAGATCTTTTCAACGCCGTGAGCCAGCAAGATCACCGATTGGCGCACATTGTAGTCGGCGGCCTCGCGCTCACTGGCCTGCTGGCGATTGGCCGACCAGTGCCCGGGATTCGGCGGCGCCCACGGCGTCCAAGGCTTGTCGTCGGTGGCCCAATAGCTCAATTCCGTGGCCCAGATCGGCTTGCGGCCACCGTTTGCGTCCATCACGCCAAGGATGCGCTGCATCCATGGGATGAAAGACTCGGGACTATCTCCCTCGGGGTACGGGTGCAGATTGTAGATGTCAACGTAATCGAGCCCGCCCTTCTGTATGAACTCGTCTCCCAAGGCGCTCCCCGCCATGATGGAGAGTCCGCCGACGACCTGGCAAGCCGGATCGGCGGACTTCATCGCCGCGGCAGCTCCCTGCAGGAGATCGATATAGGTGTCCACCGTGTACCCCGCGCTGGTCGGCAGACAGTACCACGGAACCCAAAGAGGCTCATTGAGAAACTCCCAATAGGTGACACGGTCCTTGTAGCGGTCCACGGAAGTCGCGATGAAAGCGTTCAACTTAGGACGATGAACCATCTCGGGTGCATAGGCTGTCCGTTCCACAGGGGGCAGGCCGCCGGCCGGTGCTTCCGAGGCCCAACTCGTCGATGGTTGCGGCGGAAGAAGCGGCAGCAGGTTCAGTCCGGTGTCCTTGATTCGGTCCACTTGGCGGTCCATCTCGGAGAAATCGTATGCTCCTTGGACGGGCTCGACAGACTCCCATTTCATCGACCAGTCGCGCGCCCACGTCGTGCCCCCTTTCTTCAGTTGCTGGCATGCCGTCTGGGTCGTGGGTGCATGGTTCAGGCCAAAGGGTGAATCGTCCCACGGATAGGTTTCAACCACAGCCATCTTGATGATTCGGCTATGTGCTATGCCCCCAACGTTCCAGGAAACGTGGGCTCGGTAGTACCCCGTTCCAGGGGTGTTCAATGGCAGGAAGGTTGTTGCCCGGCCGTTTTCGGGCACCGTCAGCACACGGGATGAAGGCGATCCCAGCTCGCCGAAGTAATCCTCCAACTGGGCTCGGATTTCCACATTTGCCTGTGCCGGCGCCGTGCTGTGACCGAAGACCGTCAAGCCGATCGTGTCCGTTGCGTCGAAAAGATTCCCGTAGCGTTGGCTGTCCAGGCCGATTTCGACCGGCTCGCGAGGGATGTAGACGGTAGGCTCCGCCGTAATCTCTCCTGGAATGCCTACGGCTGTGATGCGGAGATCGTCGATGGCCACGTCGAAAGGCCCCATGACAGCCGAGAACCAGTCCTGGGCCAACAGATAAACCAATACCTCGTCGCTAGCGCCGAGGTCGCCCCAATTGCCCGCTACTTCACCGGCCTCCGAGAATGCGCCTCCATCCATCGCAACGAAACAGACCATCTGGCCACTGGTTTTTGCCATTCGTACTGTACACGACACGGTGCTTAGCGGCATCTCGAACAAGGTCACGCCGCCCACCTGGTCCTCAATTACATATTTTCCCGCTCTTCTTCCGATGACCAGCCAAATCATGTCCGTCCATGCGGGTTCGTTCACTACGAAGCGCGGCATAATCCACGCACCATCGTCCTGAGCGAAATCGGCCAAGTGCGGAATCGTGAACTCGAGTGTGAAATCTCCCCGCAACGAAAAGGAGGTGTTGGTCACGGCCGCGGTTCCCGCCCCCGTGTCTCCGGCCTTGTGAAAAGTCAGCATCCCGCCGCCGATCTCGACGGTGTCCTCCGTGTTCCACAACGTGGTCAGCCCCCAGATTCCGTCCAGGCTGCCGTCTTCGAAATCCTCGGTCTGGGTTGTGGACCCGGCGGGGGGAGGGGGCGTTTCCGGCGACGCCTCCAGTTGTACTGCGTCAATCCACACCGTTGCCGAAGCATCTGGTGTCGTACTGAGGTTCGGACCCACAGCCACAAACACGTCAGGCCTGTACGCTACCATCGAGAAGGAGTAGCGGGCCCAGTCTTCTGTGAGTGTCACGCGCTTCGAATGCGTGTCGCTCCCGAAACCCGTGTCGACGTCACCACCGAAGCGAAACACGAGGTCGGCGGGGATCCCGTCCCTGTCGGCACGCATATAGGCCGATAGGGTGTATGTCTCGTCAACGCTTACGTCCATCCAGCCTAGATTGGCGGCGAGCGGCGCAGCCTGAGTCACCGTCTGGGACGCGTACAGCGTGTAGTCGGAATAAGTCACCGGCGTCTCGCCGGGGCCAAGTTCAATACGCAGGCAGTTCTCGCCGTCGAATGCGCCGCCGGTTTGGATAACACCATACAGGCCGCACAGATCGCCGCCGCTCGCAGTGTTTTTTCCCAACGAAGACCAGCCATCCGTCCCCAATTCGAAGCTGCTGTTCGGCACCAGGTTCTTTGAGGCGATCGACGGTATGGGAGGGTTCCATCTGGTCTGAGCGGCCGCCTCTAAAGACATGCTCGCAAGCGCGGAACACAACAGGGCCAGACAGCGCCCGGCATGCGGGCGCATTCGGCCTCGTGTGCCCAAGCGGCTGCGCCCTTTTTTCTCGCAGTGTTTCATCTCTCGCTCCCATCCGGCTTGCTTTGCTCGTTTTTTCAATCTACCACACAAGAGTCCCGGGCGCCGTTGGAGTATCCCACTCCCTCCGGCTTGTCCCGGGGGCCGTCCCAGACGCCCTTGGGCTCGTTCCACGACCAGCCCGCCAGTAAAATGGGTTTGTCGTGCCGGGGCCACCCGGCCTCGATGCGCGCCATCGTTTCTTCCCAGGTGCGCACGCCGGACACGGCGTCTTTCTGCTCAACATTGGATGCGCCTACCGCAACAGCCGCGTTCATCACCTGGGCCGGGGACAGCCCGCGAACCCAGCCGGCCAAGAAGCCTGCGATGGTGCAATCACCCGAACCCGTCGAACCCGCCAGCTCGACCTGGAAACAGGGACAGGCTAGTTCCCGGTTCACCCATGCCGCGGGTGCAGGCGGAGCGCCTTT
Source organism: Nitrospiraceae bacterium (assembly GCA_011682535.1). GTDB lineage: Bacteria > Hydrogenedentota > Hydrogenedentia > Hydrogenedentales > SLHB01 > JAACEL01. The sequence continues at coordinate 5,235 of JAACEL010000157.1, forward strand.
CCCCATGGCTTCAATGCGTCGCTTGTCCCGGGTGCTGCGCAAGTACAACCCCTGTTCGCCTAGTTTGAGGCAAACTATCGCGGCGCCCATCTCGATCAGCGTCTCTGCCAGTTCCGCGTACAGATCGTAGTCGGCTATCTGCGTCTCGCCGTGTGCGGTTTCCAATCGGTCGAAGCGTTCGCGATCGAGCATGTAGAGAATCTCGTCGAGACTCGGCAGGAAGAGGTCTACATGGGGGAGGACACGGCTCAGAATCGAATGCCAGCCGGCCTTTCCCGCCGGAGACTGCGGGTCGGGCTGTGCCATGTCGAGGCTGGTTGTAGCGCCGGTTTCCTTGATCCGCCGGAGTAGTTGCTCGAGTTCCTTTCCGTCGTGCTCGAACATGCCTTGCATGAGGGGGGGATAGCCGAAATGAAACAACTGGGCCTTCGATACGATGCCGTAGTCTACATCGTCGGCGACGAAGGTGTCGTTGGGGCCGGGAAAGTGCATGAAACTTCGGTCTTGGGCGGGGGGGCTCACGACGAACGTGTAGGAGCTGTGTTCGTCATGAGCGACGATCATGCCGTCGGCCATGCGTCCGTTGTACTGGCGGATGAAGTCGACGGTGGCGCGTCCCAGCAAATCGTCGCCCACCTTGCCCATCAATATCGTCCCAATGCCCAGCCGCTGTAAGGCCAAGCCCGTGTTTGACACGCAGCCGCCCGTCGAAGCTACCGCGGGTCCCACCACGGCAAGTCGTCCCGGGGGCGGAATCGGAGATCCGCCGGCCGTGCTGCCGCCCAAGTCCGGGATGATGTCCAGGCAGATATGACCCGCTACCACGACTTCGGGCCTTCCGTCTTCCAAAACACTACCTCCTTCTCGGGCCTCGCGCCGCGGCTTCTCCGCTTGTTCCGGGGTGAAGAGGCCGCGCGCGATTGTTGCATCCGCTAGTACTGGGTGCCCATCAAGTGACATAGAATGTAGCGGTCCAGTTCCTCGTAATCGCGCTCGTTAATCAAACGCTCCTCAAAGTCTTTGTCAAGGCTTGTCACCTTGTCCAGCAGGTAGAGGAAAGTCTGGCGGCTGTTGGCCAGGTGCTTCGTCGATACCTCCAGCTTCTGAGTGCGCATCGCCTTGACGTCCAACCCGACATACTCGCCCTTCTGGCCGTAGGCATACGCCTCCAGGATCCGTACCTGGTTAAACGCGCGGCGCAGGTTATACGAGCCGAACGACTTGTCCTGGTCGAATTTGAGTCCGCCCTGGTCGTTGAGATGCACGCTCCACAGCTTGTCATGAGCCAAGGCGTATCCCATGTCGTCCGACGGATCCAGTCCCGCCAGAATCGAATGCGCACTCTCGATGAGTCCGCCCACGCGCGAGGGATCATTACACATGTAGGCCAGCCCGATGGCGTGGCCGATCGTGGGGATGACACCGCTGTCGACGGGTTCGTTCGGCTTGGGCTCAATAAGGATCCGTACCTTCGGATCATGCGCCAGCATCGCGTTGATGGCGTCCCGGATCCGCTCCACAGCGACCCGCGCATCCTTACTCTCGCGGATGTAGGTGCCCTCGCGCGCCAGCCAGAGCACGATTCGGTCGGTGCCCAGGATGTTGGCGATGTCGATGCAGGCCTTCGAACGCTCGATGGCGTACTGGCGGCAGGCCGCATCGTTGCTGGTATAGCCGCCGTCGATGGTCTCCGGCGCGAACCACAGGCGCGGCGCCACAAATTCCGCTTCGAGCCCTTCGCCGCTGAGCATCTCCTTGACATTCTTGGCTTCCGCCAAGATTTCCCCGCCCGACTTGCTGTCGATATCCGGCACGGCGTCGTCATCATGAAACTGCACGCCATCGAATCCGAGGGTCTTGTATTCCTTCAGCTTCTTTGAGAATGCGATGGGTTCGCGAACCGGCGGCCCGAACGGATCGGCGCCTTCGTCAATGTTCCAGGGCCCAAATGAAAATCGATATGTTCCTTTGCTCTGTGCCATACTCATGCTCCTTCTAACAGAAATTGGCCGTCTTCTCAGGTTGATTCCTCAAGGCCACAGCCCGCGCGACAGGACGCCCTCGGCAACACGCGACACCGCGATTTCCATGGCGGCTTGCCGCATCGCCGTGCGATTGGTCTGAGCGCGGGCGCATACCTCCTCAAATGCGGACTGCATCCGCTTGCGCAGGCGTGTTTCCACGCCTGAAAGCGTGATCTGCTCACGCTGGGTTTCCTTGGTGTACTCCAGATACGAGACAAACACCCCGCCGGCATTACAAAGGATGTCCGGAACAACGAAGAGCCCGCGGTCGTCCAGAACCTCGTCCCCTTCTGGAGTTGTCGGCGCGTTGGCGCCCTCCGCCACAATTCGCGCTCGAATCGTGGCCGCCCTCTCCGCATCAATCTGCGATCCGGTGGCTGCCGGCACGAAACAATCGCATGCCACGCCGAAAATGCTGTCCTGATCCAATACTTCCGCGCCGACAAAATCATTGACCGACCCGGTGGATACCACGTGCGCCGTCAATGAAGGTATGTCGAGTCCATCGTCCTTGAACACACCTCCGCGGAGGTCGGTCACCGCAACAATCTTAGCGCCCAATGCGGCCAGTTCGGCGGCGGCTACGGCCCCGACGTTTCCAAAGCCCTGCACGGCACACCGAATCGCCCCTGGGTCGAGTCCCAGCTGCTCACACGCGGCCACGATGGTGTAGACGACGCCCTTTCCGGTGGCCTCGCGCCGTCCGACGACGCCGCCCAGAATGGGCGGCTTTCCGGTCACATAGCACCCGTTGGTAATGGCCGTACCCGAGGAGTAGGAGATGCAGTCCCAGATATGTCCCATGTCGCGCTCGTTGGTGCCCAGGTCCGGGGCCGGCACATACAATTCGGGTCCAATGTGCCTCCGGGAGCCACGCGTGAAGGAGCGTATGACAATTTCCTTCTCGTCAGACGACAGTGACTCGGCATCACACCGAATCCCCGCCTTCCCCCCGCCAAACGGGATGCCGATCAGGGAAGTCTTCCAGCTCATCTCCATCGCAAGGCCCGTGATGTCGTCATGCGTCACGTCAGCCGTCATGCGGATGCCGCCCTTGGCCGGCCCCAGGATGCTGCTGTGCTGCGTGATGAAGGTCTGAATCTCCAGCACGCGGCCGTCCGGCAAGATCGGGGTGACGCTCGTCTCGATTTTCTCCGACGGATTGAGAAGCTTCAAGTACAGATGATCCGGTAACCCTAGACCCGCGGCCGCGCGCTCAAAGCTCCTCAACGCCGTGGTCAGGATTCCCACGTCCTGCACACGGGCCTGCTTCGTACAAGGCGTGACGCTCATGGGCTCAATACTCCGCCCGCTGCACTTTGACCCAGCGTCCAGTTGCGGCGCTCTCGGTGATCGCGCGCAGAATAAGCATGATGTCATGCCCGTCGCGGAATGTGGCGAAGGCTGCGGGATCCCGGTTGCTGTCCTTGCCTTCGCGTATGAATTCGTAGAAGGCCCTGATATTCGCGGCGTTGTTGTCCAGCCAGCCCTCCGGATGACCTGCGGGAGCGAACGTGTGCGGACGCACGGCCTCCGCCACCCAATTCGGGTCACGAATGATCTCTTGGTTGCCCTCGTTCCGGGTTCCCACCCAGAGCCGATCTCCTTGCTCCTGGTTCCAATAGAAGGTCTTCTCTGAACCGTTGATCTCGATGTCGAGGCGGCACTTCCGGCCGGCGGACACCTCTGAAACGGAAAACACACCCCGGGCTCCATTCTCGAAACGCACCAGGACACCCGCCCAGTCCTCCGTGCGAACCGGTTTCTCGTCCCACTCGGTCGCCTCACTGGCCTTGGCGAATGTCTCCACGTTGCGGGCCTTCTTGCGAACCGAGATCACCGTGGCGAAATCGGCACATACCTCAGCAATGCGCAGTCCCGTGACGCACTGCGCGAGATCGCACCAATGCGAGCCGATGTCACCCACGGCACGCGTGGCCCCACTGATTTCCGGCTCGATGCGCCAATTGTAATCCGTCGGGTACAGCAGCCAGTCCTGAAGATAGCTTCCGTGAATCAGGCGCACATCGCCAATGTCGCCACGCGCGATCCGGTGGCGCATCTCCTGGGCAAGCGGGTACAGGCGGTAGTTGAAATTCACGCCATGGACGACGCCGTGTTCTTGCGCCAACTGGAGCAGTTGCGCCGATTCGTTCGAATCCATCGCTAGCGGTTTCTCCGAGAATACATGTTTGCCCGCCTGGACGATGGCGCTGTTGATCTCCAGATGCATGTTGTTGGGCGTACAGTTGTGCACGACCTCCACATCGGCATCATTGATGAGGTCGTTGAAATCCCCATAGGCCTTGGGGATACCCAAGGCGTCCGCCTTGGCCCGGGCCAGTTCTTGATTTGCTTCACCCAGAGCCACAATCTCGACATGACCCAATCGGCGCAGCGCGTCGATATGCACTGGTCCGATGAAACCCGTTCCGACAACGCCGACGCCAATCTTTGTCGTCCGCATGTATTGTTCCTTCCATGTTCAACAACGCTCTGTCCCTAGCAGGGGGCGAGGCGAGGCTTTCTCCCGCCCGTTTGGCATCCATATCAGCATATCGCGACGGAGCCACGGACGCTTGGCTCATACTCGGAATCGCTTGTATGAATTGAAGATTGGTAAGGATCTTCTTGGGCTCATCCGGTTTTCGCGTACTTCGTTTTGATACCGCTTTTTTGACAGGATAACAGGATGAACTGGATGGTTTGCATCCTGTAAATCCAAGGCCCAATCGTGAAGAGCATTCGAGTTAGAGCAGTTTAGACG
>JAACEL010000550.1 GCA_011682535.1 Nitrospiraceae bacterium
TTTTGCGCGGAGACGCTCGTACCGGCTCTTCAGTCCGTGTTGTCGGCGCACACGGGCCACCAACTCCGTATGGAAGGGATGGCCTTTGGGCGAGGGCGTGCCGCGCTTATTGAAGATGGCGGCAATTTCACCGCAGGTATGATGGTCAAGAAGCCGATCAATTTCCTCAATCAGCTCCGGGGAAGTCCTCCACAGCTCGGTAGCAGGTAAGGGAAGGGGCAGCGTCAGGGTATGAGTGGCGCCGCCTTTGAAGCGGACATGGGCCGTAATCTGGCGTTCCTTGAGTAGGGTCACATCCTCAATCAGCAACCGAATCATGCGTTTGCGTTCCCGTTGTGGTGTCTTCGGGTCATTCCAGAGACGGGGGAAGTCCTTGGCGAGGGCAAGGATTTCTTCACGCTGCTTCTCACCGAGGACTACGCGATCGTCTTGGCAACCTTGTTCGTACGCTTCCTGCGCTTCGGTCAACGCGCGAAGCGTGTCGTTCCATGCCGCCTCGAGACTGTCGGCCACCAACCGGTTGTCCGGGTCCACCTGCATGTAGCGCCGCCGGGCCAGTTCGGATTCATACTGTGCCCGCTCGACTTGCTTGTAGCGCAGCCGGTCCGCTTCGTCGAGGCGAGACTGCAGTTCTTGCTGGACGGTCAGAGCGACCTCGAGGGTCATGGGCGTGATCGAATCGACGACGAGTTGTCCCATGGCCTCATCCAGGCCGCGGCCCATGACTCTTTGGCAGGGCCCTGTTCCATGCTTGATGCCGTCTCGTTGACACACGTATTCAGGCGCTATCCGTTTCCCGCTTTGCTGGTGATAGTGAATGGTCATTCGTTTTCCACAACGGCCACACACGACCAACCCTTGGAGCAACGCCGGGCCTTCACGCGGTGGGCCTTTGCGTGACACAATGCCAAAGGCCATGCAGTTCTCTTTGAGGCGCCGCTGGTTCTCTTCGAACTCGTCCCACGTAATGTATCCCATGTGCGCTCCAGGCAACAAGGTGTGCCACCGCTCTCGCGGCAATTGCTCGAAGGCCATGCTTCCGTCAGCTTTCCTGCGCGTATGGGTGCGCCCGTAGCAGAAAGCTCCGGCATACTTGGGATTGTGGAGCAATTGCAGGGCGCGGGAGTGGTGCAGCTCATCCCAAAGCACTTCCCCTTTGCGCAGCCCTTTACGAAGCTGTCGCGGGAACTGGAGGCCTTGTTTGCGAAACGCCCTGACCGTCGCGCAGGCCGATCCCGTCTCACGAAAGGTCTTGAAGAACATGCGGATCGCTTCTTGAACCTGCTGGTCCGGATCGAGGGTGATCTCGTCTTTGTCGTTGTAGACCAATCCTACCGGCAGCGGACCTTTGAGCTCGCCCCGCCGCGCCTTGCTCAGCACGCCCCCGCGCCTTCAGCAGGTGCAACTCGGCTTCACTCATCGTACCCTTCAACCCCAACACCAAGCGATCGTTGAATTGATTGGGATCGTAGAGTCCGTCCTCATCCAGGATGAGCGTTTCACTAAGCGCACAGATTTCCAGGAGTCGATGCCAATCCGCAGAGTTGCGCGCCAGACGCGACACTTCCAAACCCATGACAATTCCCGCCTTGCCCAATCCCACCTCCGAGACCAAGCGCTGGAATCCGGTCCTGTCTGCCGTGTGGGCGCCCGAACGGCCCAGGTCGTCATCAATGACCTCTACCTGCTCCGCTGGCCATCCCAGGGCCACTGCCCGCTGGCGAAGCGCGTACTGACGTTGGGTGCTTTCGTTGTTCTGTTCCACTTGCCGCAACGTCGATTGGCGAACATACAGATAGGCCGTACGCGCCAGGTGGCTTGCGGTCACCTTTTCATGCGTTCCTGGTGTGGAATTCATCCCATTCCCTCCGACACATGGCTCAACACCATGCCCGTCCAAACCGTCACAATCTCGTTTTGTTGGCCCCGGGTAACCAATACCCGGGTCCCGCGCGGAACCGCAGGATCCGGTTCTTTACCCGGTACGTTATCTCGCCAGGCCGCGAGCCAAGCAGCCATACCCTTACGTACGAACAGCGCCCAGCCCAGTCCCCGACCATTACAGTTGGCCACCTCCAAAACCTGGTCTCGCAGTTCTTCGTAACGCACCGCCAACTCCCTGTTCGACTCGCCGTCCCTTACGTCTTGCGAATTCGTTTGAATCACAGCCCCTTTTTTGGCCCTCGCGCCAAAGCGCGCTCAAGGCTCCTGGGATGAACATGAACGTCAAACCGCTCACCCACCATGCGAACCAAGTCTGCCGTTCGCAAGGATTCGTCGGCGGTCAAGGCATCTCGAACATAGGCCATAATCGCTTCGGTGAGTTTATGCGCTTGTTTGGGGCCTCGGCGGTGGGGGATGAGCCCCGAAAGTCCTTCCGCTTCAAAAGCCTCGAGCGCCTGGTAGAAGGAAGGCCGCGAAAAACCGAAGACCTCGGCGGCCTGGGTTACGTATACGCCCTCGACGCGCCTTTTGCGCAGCATCTCATACTTCACTTGAAGCAGGTCGTGGGGATCAAAGAAATCATGTCCCAAGAACAGTTCATCGCGAACCTGTTCTGGATGGGGATTCAGCGTGCCCTGATTGCGCAAGGTTTCCAGCTTGGGATTGCGACGCTTGGCCATAAGCACCTCCTCGTGAGTTTGAAACAATTCTCTGTAAAGATAATAATGCCGCAATTCCTTTCTTGTCAAGTCCTTTTTGCCCTCTTTGTTGGTCATGAACTCTACTATTCAATCACTATATGGCCTATCCACGATACACCAAGATCCAGGCACGGCATATTTTTCTTTACATACGCGGCGTAATTCCCTTTACACAGCGTTCCCAATACCCGGCAGGTCATGCCCCTTCCTCCTCAATCTCTAATGTGCGTAGCAACTTGACCAACGCAAGCAAATCCGCCACTCTAAACCAGGAGCGCCCTCCTGACAGCTCGACCACTGGATCGGGCGGGATAACATTGGTCCAGTGGGCCGGAATGCAGACAAGGTTGCCTTCCTCATCGCGGTAATAGGCCCGCTCCTCCCCCCAGTTAAGACGGCAGATCACAAATTCATACTCGCGGCCGAAGAGCGGATGAAAAGGATGGGTTATGCGCAGAAACGACGGTTGACCCAACGCGCCAGGTGCATTTGACAACCTAGACCAAAGCCAAGGTGGAGAAAGGGGTACAG
>JAACEL010000551.1 GCA_011682535.1 Nitrospiraceae bacterium
ACGGATTTTGGTCGACTCTTGAGTGCCTTAGGAGCCTGGTCAGAATAAATTGGACAACTCGGCGCTCGTATTTGGTTTAGGTTTGGGCGATCTGATTGAGCAAAACCACAGGAATAGCCGGGCTATTTCGAGGATTCTGCGATTGAAGATCGTCCAAAGATAAGCTAAAGACGAGATGCGGAATGTTCAAGTTATTCTGACCAGGCTCCTTAGCGATTTCTTCACCGCTTCAGTTGGCCGGCGTACTTGCGGTAGTGGCCGCGGAACTGGTGGTAAGTCAGGCCGAGCAGTTCGGCCGCCTTGCGCTGATTGAAACGCGCGCGGTTCAGCGCCGTGCGCAACAGCGACAATTCGAGTTCCTGGACGGCCTCTTCGAACGGCGGCAGCACCGCCGCGTTCGCCAGGGAATCGGTGGCCGGACTCACGGGCTGCGCCATCTCGGGCTGCGGCGTCTCCGGCCGCGCCACCGCGTAGGGCGGCACGAACGGATCGAACACCATCTCCCGGATCACGCGCTCGTCCGAACGATACACCGCCCGTTCAACTACGTTCTTCAGTTCGCGCACGTTGCCCGGCCACGGGTAGGCCTCGAGCGCGGCGGCAACGGGGCCGTCGAACTCGGGGATCTCGTCCCGGCCCAGCTCGTGCGCCATGCGCGCGGCGAAGTGCGACGCCAGCAACAGGATGTCGCCGGCCCGTTCACGCAGCGGAGGCAGGAACAGCACCTCGAACGACAGTCGATCGAGCAGGTCGGGCTTGAAACGCTCTTCGGCCGCCAGCGCAACCAAGTCGGCATTCGTCGCGCCCACGATTCGCACATCCACTCGCGTCGCTTGCGAACTGCCGACCCGCTCGAACGCGCCATATTCGACAACACGCAGCACCTTCTCCTGGACCTCCAACGGAATTGCCCCCATTTCATCCAGAAACAGCGTGCCCCCCTGTGCCATCTCGAACCGTCCCGTCCGCCGTCTCAGTGCCCCAGTGAACGCTCCCGCCTCGTGGCCGAACAACTCCGACTCGATCAACCCCGGCGCCAACGCCGCACAGTTGAGCGTCACAAACGGCTCCTGCCACCGTGGCGACAGGTAGTGAAGCCGGGCCGCTGCCAGCTCCTTACCGGTGCCCCGCTCGCCCAACACCAACACCGGGCGATCCACCTTCGCCGCCCGCGACAGCCGCTCCTGGAACTCTAGAAAGGCCTCCGATTGTCCCAGGGCTTCGCCGAGCTCGTGCTCGCCCCGATCCGTCGATGAGGTGCTTTCGTTGTAGGTGGTTTCATCTGCCATGATTGGGTTTCCTCCGCCGTTTCTGAGTCAATACTACCACCAAGCTCACCGCTTAGCAAAGACAAATCCACCGCCACTCCCCCTCCTTCCGTCCCTATAAGGAGGGGATCTGTGTCTATATATTGTGTTTGGGCAGTCATTTCTCTCTATATGTTGTGCCTAGGACGGTTTGGCCGCCTCTCGCTGCCCGCGTGTCGATCCTTGGCACGCGGGTTGCTTTACCAAGGCCAGCAAGGGCAAAGGTGAATACGCCCGTTGAGTGGGGCGTATTGAGAATACAAAGGAGAAATCGTGATGGGAATCTTCACACGAGTGCGCGACATCATCAGCTCGAACCTCAATTCGATGCTGGACAAAGCCGAAGACCCGGAGAAGATGGTCAGGCTGATGATCCGGGAGATGGAGGACACGTTGGTGGAAATCAAGGCCTCTTGTGCGCAGGCGATGGCCACGCGCAAGCGCGTTCACCAGAAGCTGGGCGAATTCTCCGAGCGCGCCAACGGCTGGGGCGACAAGGCCCAGTTGGCGGTGAGCAGGGGACGTGAAGATCTGGCCCGCGAGGCGCTGGTCGAGAAACGCCGGTTCAACGAACGCTGCGACGCGCTCACCGAAGAAACGGCGCAGTTGGATGGGCTCGTCGAGCATTACCAAAAAGACATCGTCCAGCTCGAAGAGAAGCTGGCCGGCGCGCGCGACAAGCAGCGGGTGCTGGTGCAGCGTCACCGCCACGCGCAGGGCAAGAAACGCGCCCAGCAGAACATCCGCAAGATGGATACCTCCGACGCCATGCTCCGGTTCGAGAAGTTCGAAGGCCGAATCGATCGTATGGAAGCCGACGCCGACCTGGTAAACTATGGGAAGCGTCCCCCGTTGGAAGACGCCTTCGCAGCGCTTGAGACCGACGACGAGATCGAAGAAGAGCTTGCGGCCCTCAAAGAGGCGGCCAACCGCGGCGGCGAATAATCCGCGGCTACCGCAAGGATACGGCGAACCATGACGTCCACCACCAGTTTACGGCAATCCGGAACGCCCCGTCCTTTGGGCGAGGTCAGAGGCATAGGCTCAGCCCTATCCATGAACTTGAGTTGTCGGCGTAAACCGGATTGCTTAAGAAGAAATCGCTTGACGGAAATCGCGGTGGCGAAACCACGAAACGGTCGGCGAAGCCACGTCCTGTAGGCGTGGTTGGGCCGTTTCGAGCGATTTCTTCACTACTCGCGCAACTTGGAGTGCCCGCTATGTACGGCATCGGCATCGGCATCGCAGAACTCGCGGTCATCATGGTCTTCCTGATACCCCTGGCGGCCGTGGTCGGGGGCATATTCCTCGCGGCTCTCAAGATCCTCAGAGGCCCAAGCGGCAAGGTATCGGCGGCCCAGCGAGACGAGGAAACCCGTCTCATTCAGGATATTTACCACGGACTTCAGAAAATGGACGAGCGTATCGAAGCGCTTGAGACCCTTTTCCTGGAGAAGGAACGGAAGGACGACAACCGATGAACGACTACTACGAAGATACGCACAGATCCCTGTACCGCTCACGGCGCGGCATCCTATTCGGTGTGTGCCGGGGCATCGGGGAGTACACCAACTTCTCCGTGTTCTGGATTCGAGTCATCGTGGTCGCGGCCACCTTCTTCTCGGGGCTGTGGCCCGTACCGGCCGCCTACTTCCTAGCCGCGCTGCTGATGAAGCTCGAGCCGGTTGCGAAGATCCACAACGATGAGGAGCGCGAGTTCTACAGTTCCTTCACCGCCTCGCGCGCCATGGCGCTCCAACGTGTCAAGCGTGCTTTCGACCGCCTCGACCGCCGCGTACAGCGCATGGAAAGCATCGTCACCTCGAAGGAGTACGACTGGGAACGGCGCCTCAACAGCTAGCCTGGA
>JAACEL010000158.1 GCA_011682535.1 Nitrospiraceae bacterium
AGCTATTTTGAGGTTCTTGCGATTGAGAAGCGCTCGAAGCTGGCGTGAAGATGAGATGCGGAAACGGTGGAGTTATTCTGGTACGAGCCCTAAGCGAGACACATGCTACGCCAGGGCTCGTGAATGGGGCGCCGGACCTTTAGCCGATGTGGCGGCGGTGCGCTGACCGCCCCATAACCGCACATGAAACCGGCGCGTCACCGCGCGTCAGCCCGGCGCGTTGTGTAACCAGGGTCTGTGTTCCTTCCCGCCGCATGCAGCATGCCGAACGCAATTCGGACCACAGGCCACCATCTGCGGCTCTCGGGAGGATCCAAACGGTGAAGATATGCGAAGCGGAACCCCGGACGGATGCACGGGGAGCGCGGTTTCTTGCGCTGGATGCGCTGGCGTGGACTGAAGTATTCGTCCTGATCGGTTTCCAGTTCTTCTGGGTCGTGTGCAGAAGCACCCCAATCCTTACGGAACACGGCCAAAACTACGCCCTGGCAGCCGTCCCCTACGTCATCTTCCTCGCGGCTGGACTGCTGGCGCTGCGCAAGAGTTTCAGTGCCGCGCTACGGCGCCTGGAATGGCTCTTCCACCTCTCCGCCGCCCTGTGCCAACTGCTACTGCTGGTTCTCCTCGCCCTCCACGATCCGTTCGACATGCGCGTGCCCCTGTCCGCCTTCGCCTGCCTATGGGTGATAGGTTTGGGTTTCATTCTGCTGGCGGGGGTCGCGGGGCACGAGCGCCGGGCCACAATGGCTTACCCCTCCACCGGCTCCACACCCATCTGGATCAGCGGCTTCAGCCTTGTGGCCGCCTGGATCGTCCTCGTTGGCCTGCTGGCTTCGATGAGCTGGCTGCCTTTCGTCTGGCTTGCTTCCACACTCCTTCACGCAATCATGGCGCCGTGCGTGCGCCGCGCCATGTCCGACGCGAACGCGAACCGTCCGCGCCCCCGCACCCTCGGCCGTACCATCCCGTTGCTCGAGTCACTTGCCCTCGTCCTGCTGATCCTGTTCGCGATGATCCAGATCATGTACGTCCACGCGCAACGCGGTTCGACGGAACTCAAATATGCCGGTGTGGTCGCCCTGTTCGCCTCTCCTCTATTCGCGGCCGGTGTGCTGACGGCCTTCTTCACGCGCCGCTTCCGGGTTCCCCTGCTGGCCCACGGCATCCTCGTCGCAATCGTCGTCGCATGGCCGGAAGCCACCCGCCCATTCCTGGGGTTTCTGCTGGGGTATGCGGTGACGGCTCTGTGGTACTCGACCGCGCGCAGCAACGCCGCCGGCTATGCGCTGGCGGCGGCCAGCATCCCGGCGACATGGACGCTGGGCTTGCTGGCGTACACCCTGTCGTTCCTCATCACGAGCGGCGAGCATGGCGGCGGAGTGGACAAGATGCTCATCCTGACGGCGCGGATCGGCATGCCGGTGTGTCTGGCGCTGGCTGTTGCGCTGGCGGCGCTGTTCAATCGAAGTGCGAAGGACAAGGACGTGCCCGCCTCCGAGACGACGGCCCGTCGTGGTTCCGCGATCGGAGACGCCGTGCTGTACGTGGTGTTGTCGATTGCCTTGGCCGGGCTGGTTGGAGCCGTGGCGGTGTCGACCTTCTCACCCGGGCTGCGCATGAAGCGCGAGGCGCAGGTGCATGTGGGTGAACCATGCGGCGTGTGCCACGCAGGCTATTCGCAAACCGACGAGGAGTACGCCCTGCTCGATTCCCTTGGCGTTTCCCTCATGCGCGTCGACTTCCATTGGCGCGGCGTTCAGCCGGCTCCCGGCACTTGGACGTGGGACCGGTGGGACGGCTACATGGACGCTGCCGAGCGCAATGGCACGCGCGTGCTGGCCCTGCTGGTGTTCGATAACGACGCAGTGGAGACCTCGGAAGCCGGCAAAGCCGGGGGCAAGTACATCGCGCCGGAAGACGTGCCGCTGTTCCTTGAATACGTGAAGCGAATCGTCTCGCGGTACCGTGGGCGGGTCTACGCATGGGAGATTTGGAACGAACCCGATCAGCGGCCGCGGTTCTGGGACGGGCCGATGGACGAGTTCTACGACCTCGCCAGGCAGACGGCCGCCGCCGTGCGCCAGGTTGCGCCCGACGTGCGCCTGGTCGGAACGGCCATGGCCTCGCCGTTCGGCGCCATCGTTCCCAAGGACGCCATTCAGGGCCTCCATGAGTCCGGCGCACTCAAGATGGTGGACCACCCCAGTCTGCACGTCTACCTGAGCAACCCGATCGATTACTACAACGTGTACGCGCGCGTCATCGCGGCCGCGCGCAAACACGGCCACCCCGGCAGCCATTGGATCACCGAACTGGGCGATCCCGATGGCGGCGCGTATCCGTGGCGGGCGTCGAGCGAACTGCTGGCCGACCACGTGATCAAGTCGCACGTCATTGCCACCTCCTATGGGATCGAGATGCTGGTGTGGTATTGCCTCAGAGACTCCACGCTGAAATCGCAGCGCGCCAAGCCCGGCGAGTCGGAGTATTTCTTCGGCCTGCTCGGTCCCGATGACCAATGGAAACCGGCGGCGTACGCCTACCGCCTGTTCAGCAAGCGTTGCTCGAACAGCGTCATTCGTTCGGACCTCGTAGACGAATCGGGCGGGCTGGCCGCGCGCGCACTACGTAGCACGCTCTATCGCAAGGAAGATGGCGAATCGGCCTTGGTGCTGTGGTACGAGTCGAGACTGTGCCCCGGCGGTACGGCGCGGGTGGAACTGGACCTCGGCCCTCTGAAGGAACCGGCCATCGTTCACGACCTCGACTCGGCCTATACGAAGGAATTGCTGGATGACTACGTGTATGTCGGGAACCGCCCGGTATTCATCACATTCCACCCCGGAGATGCGGAGACCCCGGTCCATTTGCAGGCCAGCGCGCTTCCATATGACTACCTCATGCTGCTCGCGGGCGCCAGCGCCGTCGTGATCGGCCTGTGCGCCGCGGTCAGCAGGCGCCGCTGTAGCTGACCACCCCTGAGGCGCAGGACTGATACCGCCACGTGGGAAACCGCCGTGCGCCTATCCCCACGCTCGAACCCCGACAGCCTCGGCACGCCTGGATATGCTAAACTACAACGTTGCCGTCCGCAGGTTGTGTATTCCGCGGACGGCGGAAGACTGCTGTCCCCTATACCGGAGGTCATCTCGGATGTCCGAGTCGTTGAATCACCCGAAAACGTTCGATTGGGAGAAGGGGCTGGAGGGTGGCCGTGCGCCGTTCCCGGGCTCGCGCAAGGTGTATGTACAGGGCAGCGATCCTTCCATCCAAGTGCCCATGCGCGAGGTCATCCAGACCCCGACCACGACCGGACAGGCCAGCGGAGAACCCGAGGTTCTGCCTAATCCCCCCATCACCCTCTACGACACTTCGGGGCCCTATACCGACTCCGAGGCTGCTATCGACATCGGAGAAGGCATCGCCCCCATCCGCCAATCGTGGATCCTCGACCGCGGCGACGTCGAGGAAGTGGACCGCCTCGACTCGGCCTATGCTCGCGAACGTGAGCAGGATCCGGCCCTCACAGGCGTCCGTTTCGAGCGCACGCGCAACCCGTTCCGCGCGAAACCAGGACGCCACGTAACGCAGATGGGCTACGCCAAACAAGGCATCATCACGCCCGAAATGGAATTCGTTGCCATTCGCGAGAACATGCGGCTGGAGGAAGCGCTGGAAGGGCTCAAACGCCATCACCCCGGCGTCGACTGGGGCGCACAAATTCCCGACGCCATCACCCCGGAATTCGTCCGCGGCGAGGTCGCCCGGGGCCGCGCCATCATCCCGGTCAACATCAACCACCCCGAAGTCGAGCCCATGATCATCGGCCGCAACTTCCTGGTGAAGATCAATGCCAACATCGGCAACTCGGCCGTCACCAGCTCGATCGAGGAAGAGGTCGAGAAGATGGTGTGGGCCATCCGTTGGGGCAGCGACACCGTGATGGACCTGTCGACGGGCGCTCACATCCACGAGACACGCGAGTGGATCATTCGCAACTCACCCGTCCCCATCGGCACCGTGCCCATCTACCAGGCGCTCGAGAAAGTCGATTCGCCCGAAGACCTCACCTGGGAGGTCTACCGCGACACGCTCATCGAGCAGGCTGAGCAAGGCGTCGACTACTTCACCATCCACGCCTGCGTGTTGCTGCGTTTTGTGCCGATGACGGCCAAACGCCTGGCGGGCATCGTGAGCCGCGGCGGATCGATCATGGCCAAGTGGTGCCTCGCCCATCATGAGGAGAACTTCCTCTACACGCATTGGGACGAGATCTGCGACATCCTCGCCACCTACGACGCCGGCGTGTCCATTGGCGACGGCCTGCGCGCGGGTTGCGTGGCCGACGCAAACGACGAAGCCCAGTTCGCCGAACTCAAGGTACAGGGCGAACTGACGCTACGCGCGTGGGAACGCGACGTGCAGGTCATGAACGAAGGCCCGGGCCACGTGCCGCTGCACAAGATCAAAGAAAACGTCGAGAAGCAACTCGAGTGGTGTCATGAAGCGCCATTCTACACCCTCGGCCCGCTGGCCACCGATGTCGCCCCCGGATACGACCACATCAACTCCGCCATCGGCGGCGCTCTGATCGGCTGGTACGGTGTCGCGATGCTCTGCTACGTGACGCCGAAGGAACACCTCGCCCTGCCCGACAAAGACGACGTGCGCGAGGGTGTGGTCGCCCACAAACTCGCCGCGCACATCGCCGACCTCGCCAAGGGCCACCCCGGCGCGCAGGTTCGCGACAACGCGCTCAGCCAGGCCCGGTTCGAGTTCCGCTGGGAGGATCAGTTCCGCCTCGCCCTCGACCCCGAGCGCGCCTTGGCCTTCCACGACAAGACCTTGCCGGCCCCCGGCGAAAAATCCGAGCATTTCTGCTCCATGTGCGGCCCCAAGTTCTGCGCCGTGAAGATCACCCACGACGTTCGGGAAAACGTCCGCCGCGAACAAGGGCTCCAGGAACGCGCCCAGGCTTTCAAGGAAAAAGGCGGCGAGATCTACGTCAAGGAATAGGGGCGCGGCGCCACATGAGAATCGGCGATATCGAGCTGAAGAAACCTCTCGCCCTGGCGCCTATGGAGAACGTAAGCGACCCGCCGTTCCGCCGCATCTGCAAGGACTACGGTGCCGACATCCTCTACACGGAATTCGCCAATTGCGAGGCCGTGGTGCGTGATGTGAAGCGCACGCTGCGCAAGTTCGAGATCGACGACGCGGAGCGGCCGATCGGCATTCAGATCTACGGCAACAAGCCGGACTCGATGGAACGCGCCGCCGCCCTCGCCGAGGAGGCAAAGCCGGATTTCATCGACCTCAACGCTGGGTGCTGGGTGCGTAAGATCGCCATGCGCGGGGATGGCGCGGGACTCCTGCGGAATCTGCCCCGGTTTGAAGCCGTGGTCAAAGCCGTGGTGCGCGGCACGCGTCTTCCGGTGACGGCGAAAACGCGCCTGGGCTGGGACGAAGACACCATCAACATCCTCGATGTGGCCCGGATGGTGGAGCAATGCGGTGTGCAGATGCTGGCGGTTCATTGCCGCACGCGCGTGCAGGGCTACAAGGGTGAGGCCGACTGGTCGTGGCTAGAGAAGGTCAAGGCGGTCATTTCGATCCCCCTGATCGGCAACGGCGACGTCCGATCGCCCGAAGACGTCCGGCGCATGTTCGACACCGGGTGCGACGGCGTGATGATTGGGCGTGCCGCTATCCAGAACGCGTGGATCTTCGCCCGGGCCAAGCACTACCTCGCCACGGGCGAACACCTGCCCGAACCCACGCTGAGCGAGCGGGTCGAGTTGTGTCTGCGGCACCTTCGCGCCGCGGCGGAGTACAAAGGCGAACGCCGGGCCGTGCTCGAACACCGCAAGCACTACGCCACCTACCTCAAAGGCGAGCCCAACATCGCCAAGCTGCGCGCCGGGCTGATGCAATTTGAAACCATCGAACCCATCGAAGAACGTCTGCGGCGATTTGCCGTGCGTTCATCGGCGCCTACAGATACCCCAGCGCCCTGAGCGATTCCTCGTGGGCGGGCCCCACCTCTTCCTGCTCTTCCTCGCGCGTGGAGACATCGGCAGGGGGCGCAGACTCGGGCAGCACGTAACGTTCGGTCAGATCCGCCTTCCATCGCTCGGCGCGCGCGCGCAGATAGGAAGCCAAGACGGGGAGCGTGGCCGACAGATCCTGCGTCTCGCCTGGGTCGCGTGACAGGTCAAACAGGCGCTCGTACGTTCCCGCCGTGTCTAACAGAAGCTTGTAGCGTTCAAATACGAAGGCCTCTACGGCGTATTGCGCCATGCCGCGGGAAAACACGAGAGGCCGGTCGGCCGGGCTGCCGGCCAGCAGGTCGCTTCCCATCGCGTTGGGCAGCACGTCGACCTCGAGCAGGCCGCAAATCGTGGGAGCCACGTCAACCGTGCCGACGAGACGGTCCACACGTCTGCCCTGTCCCAACCCGCCTTCCGCCAGCGTGGTCACGATGAGTGGAATGTGGCACTGAGTATCATACGGCCTTCCTGCGTGCCCCACCCAACCGTGCTCCGCGAACTCCTCGCCGTGGTCTGCCGTAACGATGAGCACCGTTTCCTTGCCATATCCGAGTTCGCGCAGGCCAGTGACCAGTTGACGCACGCATTCGTCGGCCCGGCGGACGTTCTCGTCGTAGCGGGCTCTGAGCTGTTCCGCGCCGTGACTGTCGAGCAAGTTGCGCTGTTCCTGAGCGCCGCGTATCCAACCAGGGTGAGGCTCGATGTCCTTTACGGGGTCATAAGAAAAGCGCTCCTGGTATTCACCCGCCATGGTGTAGGGGGCATGCGGGGGCAAGTAGTGGGTGTAGAGGAAGAACGGGTTTTCCCCGGCGTCCTCGGCTGCCATCAGAGCGGCCTGGGTCACCTCGGCACACCCCTTGGGACTGTGCTGCGGGAGGCCAAAGACGCCCTGGAAGCTGGCAAAGTGCTTGCCGATGATGTTCTCGGGAGACAAGAACGGATTCTGCGACACGCAGGCGGTGCGCACGCCATGCCGATTGAGCCAGACTTGAAGAAGGGCGTCTTCGTACGCGAGTTTGTCTGTGTAATACAACACGCGGTGCTGGAAACCGTGCAGCGAGGTGAGCAGCGTTGTCGTCGAGGTGTAGGTTGCCGTGTCCGCGGAGTACGCGCGCTCAAACAAGATGCCTTGCTGGGCGAGGGCATCGATGAAAGGGGACGTACCCCTTGGAGATCCATAGCAGCCCAGCGCGTCCGCGCGGAGGGCGTCGAGAATAACCAGCACGACGTTCTTGCCCTTCAGAGCGGGCAGAGGGGGGGCGTTCGACCCCTCAGATAGCAAGCGAGAGGCAGACCGCAAGTCCGGGCCCCGGTTCGCTGCCGTGCCGGCCGCGCCAACGAGGGGGGCCGCGGCCGTACCCACGAGTCTGGGGGAGCGCCAAGTCACTGTGTCGTCCGCGTTGGTGGATGCGCTCTCGAACACGAGTTCAACGAGTCGGCCGCGCCAGGGCGTCAGGTCGAGTTGAAGACTCTGGGGTGTCGCGCTGCCGGCCTCGAAGATCTTAACGGTTTCGTTCGCATAGGGCGCATCCCAACACAACGAGAGGCGGGCGACGCCCTCAATCTCGACCTCGATGGACAGGGGGACGGCATCGGGCAGGATGATGGGCAGCCTTGCTCGAGCGTAAGCGTTCTGCACCAAACGGCCGTCCCGGATCTCACACAAGGGCTCCGGTACGGCCTCGTTGGCGCCTGCGTCCCGCAGAGAGAGGCCCCGCAGAGCCACCGCCGCCTCACGGCCGTCCCCCGCGCCTTCCACATCCGCTCGCGCAACGGCGTAGCGGCTCATGATACGAATTTCGTTGGCGCCCTTTTTCTGGCAGGAAGCCGGTACGGCGCAGGTCAGTGTCTTGGTGCGCCACCCGTCCTCCTCGGCAAACTGGAGGGCGCCGATCCTCCGGCCTTCCCAGAAGACAACCACCTCCTGGGGGGGCATATTGTCGAGGGCATGGGGAAACAAGTCGAGAGAGAGCACTTGATCGCGGGGCGCCAGAACGGTTACCGCCAACTCAGCGAACAGATGGGTGGCCCAGATATGCGATTCGCGCTGCCAGAAGGGAATCCCCCCTCGGGTCTGCCATCCTTCGCCCAGCACACGCAGGGCGCTCCGATCCGCGAAGTCCAACGAGCGCGTCTCGCGCTCCACGTTGAAGGGTAGGCTGGGATGCAATAGTTCACGCAGAACCTCGGGGGTATCCGCCGTGCCGTTCGCGGCAGCGCTCTGCGCTTCCAAACTGGGCGTCAAGATGCAAGCGCTTAGTAGCAATGTGATCAAGCAGACTGCGTGGCACGAGCGGTCCCGCATGAGCGTCGTCAACGTTCAACTCCCGAATCCTGATGGTTGATTTCAAGGCGTCACCAGCGTGCGGTCATTCTAGCATACAGCCACGAGGCGACGGGGGAACCCCGCCTGTCCGTGCCAGCAATGCGCGGCGGGGAATAGCCGCCGCAGCTTAGGGACCGATGATGGGTTTGAGCCAGAGGAGAATCTGGTCGCGGGCGCTGTCGGAGGCGTCGAGCAGTGGGGCGCCATGGGTGGCTCCGGGGTACCGGCGCACTTCGCACAGCCCCTCGGCCACGCGGTCCAGCTCGGTGCAGGAGGAAACGGAGTACGAGTCGCCCTCGCTGGTCATCAGTAGCACCGGCCGGTTGCCGTACGCCGCGATGGCCTCGGCCGTCCGGATGCCCTTGTAGTCGAGTCCGGGCGAAACCAGCACGACCGCGGGGACGTCGGGGTGTTCGGCCGCGTAGGCGAGCGCCAGGTTTGCGCCGATGCTGGCCCCGGCGATGGCGGTGTCGGCGAGATTCACCCCGCGTCGCCCCATGAAGCGCCGCGCCGCATCGATGTCCTGGACCGCCGCCCGCCAATCGGCGCCGGTGAAGGCGCGGTAAGACAGGCGTTCGCCATCGCGCCGGACGCTCTCGCCGTGTCCGCGCAGGTCGAAGGCCAGGCAAGCGTATCCGTTGCGTTGCGCATGCTGGGCGAAGGGGCCCCATGCCGTGCGGTCGGCGCCCAACCGGTGGATCAGAATGATGCCGGGCGGCGCGGGTGTGTCGACGCCGTAGAACGTAGCGGCGATCCGCACGCCATCCGCCGTCTCGAAACGGACGTCCTCGGCAGTAAGCTCGGGGGCCCGACGGGGCCCACCGCAAGCAGCGGCCAATATGGCGAACAAACCGGCCAACGCAAAACGCGCCCCCGGCCATGTGCTCCGGGGGCGCGCCGCGTGCAATCTAGCGTTAACCGAGATCAAAGAGACTCTCGAGCTTCATGGCGAGGGTAACGTCGCCCTGAATCTTGAGCTTTCCGGTGAGGAAGGCGGTCTGGCCGTTGAGGTCGCCGTTAATCAGCGCCATCCAGTCGTCCGGCGAGGCCGTAAGCACGATCGTGGGGTTATCGGCCGTGCCCTCGGCCACCTCGGCCGCGCCATCGGCTATCTTGACGTAGTAGCTGGCCGCCCCATTCACAACAAACTGGAACGTCGCATCCATGCCGGCGATCTTCTCTTCCGTGAGATTGCTCTGAAGCCCATCGAAGAACTCTTGCAGTGTTTCTGCCATTGCCTTCTCTCCCTGTGTTCCGACTCAACCTTCGAGCAGCCTATCGGGCGATACGCTGCATTCCGATCGACACGCCACTCGGGACGCAAGCGCCATAGAGGCCACACCCCGTCCAAAGCTGCCCGGCGCGCCGATGCCAAACCACTTCCTAGACAATCTAACATAACCACTGTGAGCGTTCAATGCAGGCGTTCACACATCCTCATAACAGGCGATCTGATTCGGCGTATTGGGGAGCATAAGTCGGACAGGGAAATCGGAATTGATCGAAGAAGAAGACCCCCAATGGCGTAATTGGGCGGGGGAAATATCGCAATCTGGATTCCCGCTTTCGGGCCTGTCGAAAAAATAAACTACCCCGCCGCAAACGGCGGGGAAT
>JAACEL010000552.1 GCA_011682535.1 Nitrospiraceae bacterium
CGAAGGGACACCTGCCGCCACTGCTAGCAATGTACCCGGGGCGACTGCCGGGGCGACATTCCTTGAATTGCCCGCTGCCGCGTGGGCGGGCTCTGGTGAATGCACGTTGGAGTTGGAAGACGCCGGCGGAGCGAAGATGCGAGTTCATCTAAAGGGCTTCGCGGCACCCGACCTGGCGGCGTTGGGCCGGAGCTTCTGGCGGAGCGAGTCATGATCCAGATCACGCCGCGGATGCGCGTGCTGGTGGCCGTCGAGCCGGCCGATTTCCGCAAGGGGATTGACGGCCTGGCCAGGCTCTGCAAAGAGACGCTCGGGCACGACCCGTTCGGCGGTTGGGTATTCGTGTTCCGCAACCGGCGCGCCACGGCCGTGAAGGTGCTGGTTTACGACGGCCAGGGGTTTTGGCTGTGCCACAAGAAGCTCGAATCAGAAGGCACCCCAATACTCGGCTTTACAGAAGTCGGGTGGCTTGCCCATAATAGGCATATCGGCGTTGCTGAAGCTCGCCGAATGGTGCGAATCTCGCGTCAATCCAGCCCAAGGAGGAGAGTCATGTCCGGACAAGGAAGTCCGCTTATCCCCCCCCGCGCGCCAGGTCAAGGCTTGCCGTTCCGCTCGACCGACTCTGGTCGCAGCTAGCACCGGAAAGGCGGCAGCAGTCGTTGCGAATTCTGGCGAGCATCGTGGCTCGGCAACTCGTGCCGCCTCCGGGAAAGGAGGTGGACGATGAGCATCAAGCGCCGTGAACGAGCCGCGTCGCAAGACCAAGCAACTTCGGCGAAAAGGATTTCGACGAGGGAAGATCCGCCGACCTCGTCGGTGTGGCGACCATCATCGAAAATCCGGGATCGCCAATGGGACCGCTTGGCCATTGTTTACGTCCGGCAGTCATCGCCCTATCAGGTCTTGGAAAACCGCGAGTCACGTGAACGGCAATACGCGCTGGCGAAAGTGGCTCAGCAGTTCGGCTGGCCTGCCGATCGAGTGCTCGTGATCGACGAGGATCAGGGGCTCAGCGGAAAGTTTTCAGAAAACCGCAACGGCTTTCAGCGACTGCTGACGGAAGTTACCCTGGACCACGTTGGTCTGGTGTTGGGATTGGAGTTGAGTCGCTTGACGCGGTCGTGCAAGGACTGGCACCACTTGGTGGAGGTGTGCGCCGTGTTCGACACACTCTTGTACGACCAGGACGGCATCTATGATGCGAACGACAGCAACGACAGGCTCTTGTTGGGAATGAAAGGCGCCATGAGCGAGTACGAGTTGATCACCCTGCGTAATCGGCTGGAGCGTGGCCGGGACAACAAGGCGGCACGCGGGGAATTGTTCCTACACTTGCCGATCGGTTACGTCAAGTCGCCATCGGGCGAGGCCCTGCGGGAACCGGATGAACAGGCTCGCGGCGTCGTCCAGTTGGTCTTCGACAAATTCGAGGAACTGGGCACGGCGTGGCGGGTGTTCTGCTACCTCAAGCAGAACAGGATTCAGTTTGGTTATCGCTGTTTGCGTGGCCCGAAACGCGGTCAATTGGAATGGCGTCGGCCCACCCACACTCGCGTTTTGGCAATACTACGCCATCCGATTTACGCTGGCGCCTACGCCTACGGATTCCACCGGCCGGGTCGCAAGAATCCAGTCTCCGGGCAGGTCGAAGGTGGCAAGTGGTTTTTGTCCCCCGACGAAATCCGCGTGCTGATTCAAGACCGCGTACCCGCCTACATCAGTTGGGAACAGTATTTGGCGAACCAGCGGCGTCTCAGCGAGAACCGCTCGTTTCCGGGCGCTCAAGGCGCGGCTCGTGCGGGGAGGGCATTGCTCAGCGGCTTGGTCGTTTGCGGCCGCTGTGGACATCGCATGAACGTCGGCTATCAGCCTGGGAAGACGAAGAAGCCGCACTACTGGTGCGACACGCATCTTTTTGAAGAGCGCGAGCAGCCCTGCTTTGGCTTGAAAGCTCCGCCGGTAGACGAGTTGGTTGCCCAGCAAGTGCTCCGCGCCTTGGAGCCGGCCGCCGTGGACTTGAGTCTGCAAGCGGCGACGGACATCAAACGGGAGCGCGAGCGTCTTCATCAGCATTGGCGGCAGCGTCGGGAGCGTGCCCAGTACGAGTCGCAACGCGCTGAACGTCAGTATCAGAACGTCGAGCCGGAGAACCGTCTGGTAGCGCGAACGCTGGAACAATGTTGGGAAGAGTCGTTGCGGCAGCAGCGCCAGCTGCAAGAGGAATACGACCGCTTCCTGGCAGAGACGCCGGCGAGCTTGAGTGACGTCGACGCTGAGCGTATCCGAGCGGCGTCGGAGAACATCGCCTCGCTCTGGCACGGGGCGGACACGACTCCCCAAGATCGCAAGGCGATCGTGCGTTGCCTGGTGGATCGGGTCGTCGTCCATGTCGATCAACACAGCGAGTACGTGGACGTCACGATTCATTGGCATGGCGGATTCACGAGCCAGCACCAAGTGGTGCGTCCCGTCGGCCGCTACACCCAACTGCGCGATTACGACCTGCTGATCACGCGTATCAAGGCGTTGCACCAAGAAGGCAAGACCGTCCCGGCCATCGCGGAATGCCTGAACCAGGAGGGCTTCGTCCCGCCGCGCCGACGTGGCGCGTTCTCGGTTGGCACGGTCGCCCCCATCATGGAACGTTTGGGGTTAGTGGGCGAACTATACCGTGACGATCTGCTCGGCCCCAACGAGTGGTGGATCCGTGACCTGGCGACCAAGCTGAAGGTGCCGACCTGCAAGGTCTATTACTGGAGGTGCCAAGGCTGGATCCACTCGCGCAAGACACCCTCGGGGAAGCACTGGGCCGTCTGGGCAGACGACGATGAGCTGAAACGCATGGAGAAGCTCAAGGCCCTACGCAACTCGTATACGGCCCAACGAAATCCCGGGCTGGTGACTCCGAAGGCCCGAAAAGGATAGAATGAAAGCACCTCGTTTAACGCGCACCAGACCACCAGTTGCCTGCCATACAGTCCTGTAACCCGACCGGAAAGGATGTTTTGTGACACGAAGTACAAGCGGCTCTCCAGCGGCCGGTTCCGCTGGTGGCCGACCAGTCGCAGCAAGGCGGCCACGACGCTGGCGGCCCACCAGTTGCAGGTCCTTCTCTCGGCCGGCAATCCAGAAGCGGCCCGGGCCGCACTGCCCTGGCGTTCGGCCCGTGGGACATCGTGTATGCCCAGGCCAAGCACCTCGAACCGATCTTCGTTGAACTGATTCGGCAGGCGTCCAGGGGCGATGTGCTGTACAACGACGACACGACGATCAAGATCCTGGAACTGATGGGCAAGCGTGCCAAGCAGCATGCTTTGGCGGAGGAGTCCATCGAGGGTGTTGCGAAGGCGAAGCAGCGTACGGGCCTGTTCACCTCGGGGATCGTATCGACGGGCGACGCGCTCTCGCGGAATCTGCCTGGAGAGCTGAAGACGATCGTGGCCAACTGCCTGGCCCACGGCCGTCGGCAGTTCGTCGAGGTGGCGGAGCATTTTCCCGAAGAGTGCCGGCACGTGCTGGAGGCCTTGGCGGTGATCTACCGCAACGACGCGATTGCCCGAAAGAGGAACCTGTCGCCGGCGGCGCGTCTGGAGTTCCACCAGGCCGAGAGCGGTCCGACGATGGAGGAACTCCAAGCCTGGCTCGCCCTGCAGTTCGATCGGCGGCTGGTCGAGCCCAACTCATCGCTGGGCGGAGCGATCGCGTACATGCTCAAGCACTGGGAGAAGCTGACGCTGTTCCTCCGCGTGCCCGGGGCGCCGCTGGACAATAATATCTGCGAGCGTGCCCTGAAGAAGGCGATTCTACACCGCAAGAACGCACTATTCTATAAGACTGAGAACGGTGCCCATGTCGGCGACATCTTCATGAGCCTGATTTACACCTGCGAGTTCCGCGACGCCAATCCGTTCGACTACCTGACCGAGCTTGAGCGTCACGCGGACGAGGCTGCTTCCCACCCCCATCGCTGGATGCCCTGGAACTACCGGCGAACGCTCGACGCCCCTACCCCGCCCCCTACCTCCGCCCGCTGATCCCCCCGTCGCCGCCCCCTCTGGCCACGACCGCCACGCCGGCAAAGGTTTTGCAGGCTTGCCGGAAGGACACGCAAATCAACAGGTCCGTCCGGTCCAGTTGACTCAGCAGGCGGTCCAATTGGTATTGCTTCTGCGCCTCCTCCAACCGATTCACCAACGAGGCGGCCGTGAAGAAGCGCGTCTTGTAGCCCTGGCGACACGCGGCCAGGCCCAAGGCCACCGCGATATGCGTCTTCCCCGTGCCGGGCGCGCCGACGAAACACGTGTTGGAACGACCCGCAATCCACTCGCAACGTGAAAGCTCCAGGATCTTCTGCTTGTTGATCGACTTCGACGCCGAGAAGTCGAAGCTGTCCAGGCCCTTCTCCACGGGGAACGACGCCTGGCGAATGCGCGACGCAAGTGCGTTGGCCGATCGCCTCGACACTTCCATCTCCGTCAGACGCAGAAGATACTCCTCGTACGGCTGGTTCGACTCGGCCGCTTCCCGAGCCAGCT
>JAACEL010000553.1 GCA_011682535.1 Nitrospiraceae bacterium
CGGCTCGGTCGAGGCCACGTTGACCACGACCACGTGGTCCAGATCGTTTGTTTTGGCGAATCGGCTCATGTCTCGCTGCAACCGCTTTACGGCTTGGCGGGGGGATTCTCGCCGGGGCACGTCGTCGCTAGCCAACTTGGCAATGGTGGGCCCCGACTTGTGGATGGTACCGGGATGGATCCGCCGATCGATTTCTGCAAGTTCATCGAGCGCGTCATCAACCAGACGTGGCTCGATGGCCCGGTTTTCGGTGGCCATTCGCATGGCCTCTCTCGACAAGGGGACATTGCGGATTTCGTGCCCCCCGACGACAAAATCACTCCAATCGGCCAGGCCCACGTTCTGGAACTGTGGCAACTCGCTCACCAGTCCGGAATTGCCGATCAGGCCTCGCTTCAACGCGCACAATCCCATTATCGCGGTGGTGGCAACTCCACCTTTGGCGCCAACGAGCCAGATTCCAATGCTTGATTTAGTCATGAGATGCAAAAAAACTCCCTTGAGAACATCGCCCCACTTGGAAGGGAATCATCCGCACACTAGACTACTGACGTCCAGCGTCGCGGAGCGCTTGTCGATCCGGACGAACCGCAGTCCTCAAAGATGTCCGGATTCCTCGCCCACCCGTGCATGAGCCGGTGAGTCACGGTCCCGATCTTTCGGAACGGTTCGGTTTGGCGGCGATTTGCCGCCGAACATTGATTGTCCGGGTAGCATTCCGCCCAGTCAACCGTCGTTCTTATTGAGGCTTGCATTGCCGATGAGCGGAGGGCTTCCAACGGAAGCCCGTCCCTGAAAGAGCTTCTAGAGTCAAGGGTCTCCTGGCGATTTTTTTTCGTCACCTGGGGAATTGTCTGCGTACGCTCCTCGCCAAGGCCCTAGGGGGCCTTTTCTGGGCGGTTCGGATTGGGTTGAGGAATCGGTTCTGAGAGTTGGTTGTCGCGGTCATCTTCTTCGAGGTTCTTCGCGCCGTTCTTTTCCTTGCGGCGGCACCCCCATCCATCCCTTCGTGAATCCGCCTGCCTGTTGCGGCAGTCGGCCAGGCCGGCTGGGGCCTGACACTGAATATTCTATTGCGACCGTCTCGCGGACGCGGGCCATCTCAATCAGATTTACGCTCGGCAACTGGGCCGAGTCCACCGGGCTTCTCAGATTGACCTTGCGTCCACGAGGGCCTCTCCTTCGCTGCGAAGGAGGGCCGATGCAACCGACTAGCACATCGCCTCAATTCCTCTTGTTGTTCGATAATCTTCTCTCCGTCTTGCTCCGTATGCAAGGCTGCTTGCCGCCTCTTCGCATGTCTACCATCGCTCGATCCACGGCACCTCGACGCCTGCCCGCTGACATAAGTCGACTGCCGCATCGTAGACGGTCATGTTGTTCAGCGCGGCCCAGAGTTGGATCTGGTTCCCGGCAAAACCGCATTTGAAGCAGTGACACACCTCCCGGGCCAGATGCACCGAGAACGACCTGCTCCGTGGCGACTGCGAGCAGTGGACCGGGCAGGGGCCCCGCAGTTGCTCGCCAGTCACGCCCCGCGAGGCAAACCCCAGTAACTCCAAGGCTCGGGCCATGGGGACACGCGACTGGACCGTCTTGTAATCCACGCCGGGCATATCGTTTCTCCTTTCGCACCCAAGGCGGAACAGAGAAGAGGAATTATACTCTCCCGCTGTTCCACCGTGGATCGTCTCCACCACGATTTGTCTCCTATGCTGCGTGAACTCTTAGTTTCCGCCGTGGCGGGCCGCCTATCGTATAGGGCTCGTTGTGTTTCACCATCTGCCAAATAGTCGTTGTCAACCGACGCATCACGGCCACTCGGGCGATCTTCGAGCCGCGTCGCTTCTTGATCCTCCCGTACCAGGCCTTCATCCACGGATCACGCCGCAAGACATGGAGTACCAACTGCCCGAGGATGAAGCGCGCCATGCCGCTGCCCTCCTTGGTAATCGAGCCCAACCGGTCGGTGGCCTCGCCGGAGTTCCGGCATCCCGGCGTCAGGCCCCAGTAGTTCGCCAAGCTGCCTGGCCGGGGAAACCGCTCGATGGGGCCGATCCGGGAGGCCAACGCCAGGCTGCTGTACGCCCCGCAGCCGGGGATCGTCGCCAACACGGCCGCCGTCTTGCTCTCGGCTTGCCGTTTCTGGATTTCGGCGGCCGTCTTCTTGATCTGCTCATCCCAGAGCTTCCACTGGGCAAGGTGTTGGTCCATCTGCAACCGGTCTATCGAGCTCAAAGTCAACTCGGCCAACCATTTCTTCCCCTTGATGGTGTCCAACCCTTTCGTCGGGCACTCTTGCTCAAGGTTGTGTTTGCGGAGCAGGTATTTGACTTGGTTGATGGTTCTTGTGCGAAGTTGCCCCAAACGCTTACGCAATCCCGTCAACTGCCGATCTTCCCTGTCCCGAAGGTTTGGCCACCGGACGCGACGCACACCTTGTACCGATCGGCCTTCCAGGAGTCGCCGGCGGTTCACCCAGAGGATCTCGCCAAGAGAGTTTGCGTCGCGACGGTCGGTCTTTTTCTTGGAACGCTTCTCGGGCTGGATAAGAATCACCTCACCGCAGCCATACTCCTTCAGCAGCTTCACCAGCCAGTCATTGAAGCCACAAACCTCTAGAATCACTACAAACCCTCCTTCGGAGAGGCTCTGTTTCTTCACTTCCTCCAG
Organism: Nitrospiraceae bacterium; assembly: GCA_011682535.1. Classification (GTDB taxonomy): domain Bacteria; phylum Hydrogenedentota; class Hydrogenedentia; order Hydrogenedentales; family SLHB01; genus JAACEL01. The sequence goes on from JAACEL010000553.1 coordinate 2,674, forward strand.
GAATTTCCGCACTCGCGGCCATTCCGTACTGACCTGGCGTTTTAGGAGCACGTCGCCCGATTCGCTACGAATATTCACGGTCAACTGCTTGCGGTGTTGGTCGATGGCAAGGTACAACATGGTCGGTCCTCCTGTCTGTGGTTTTGATGAGTAGAACAACTACTACATCGTATATACCACCAGGAGGACCGCTCTTTCATAGAATCAGATCCTCGTACGCCGGCCCGAAGCTACCGATCATTGGCAATGCAAGCATCAATAAACAAAAATCGTAACACTTTAGCCCGAATTATTCGTAGAAGAGGGAATCTTTGGGCCTCCTCGGGTATCTAAGTTGTTGAAGAACAGGAACTTGTCCACCCGACGGAGGCCCAATCGTGATTATACAGTCTGTTTGGCAGAAGTCATTCGGTTTTTTCGGCAAACCGGTCGTCGTCAAGCCGAGCGAATCGGAATTGAGCATCGATGCGGGCCTCTTGCCGATC
>JAACEL010000011.1 GCA_011682535.1 Nitrospiraceae bacterium
CCTTCGCCCTCACCTTCGCCCTCACCTTCGCCCTCACCTTCGCCCTCACCTTCGCCCTCACCTTCGCCCTCACCTTCGCCCTCGCCCCCAACCGCTTCTTCGAGCGTGTAGATCTCGAGCCGTGAGGAACGAAGTGCGACGACATAAAGGCGCTCGGTGCTGCCACAGACGGTCTCGGGGCATGCGGCCACGCCGAGGGGTGTGCGAAGCGGGTGTACAGGATCCTGGATCGTACCCAGATAGCCGCCGCCACCGCCATAGACTTGGATCAAGTTCCGGTAGGCGTCCGAAACGTAGACGCGGCCTCCCGAATCCACCGTCAGCCCCAGTGGCTTGACGAGTTGTCCGCCATTGTTGCCGTAGATGCCGAAGCTTCGTTTGAACCCTCCACTGAGGTCGAAAACCTGGATCCGTGCAGCCCCGAAGTAGCCGTCCAGTCCGTCTTCGTCTTCGGGTTCTACGTCGTAGGTTCCCAGGAGGACTTGGAGATCGGCGACGAAGAGTTCGGCGTTTACCTCGTCCACGGCCACGGAGGTGGGGAAGTTGAATTCTCCGTTCGCGTTTCCCTTAACCCCGAAAGCAAAGCTGAAGGCCCCATCGGGCTCGTATACCTTGATTTGGTCGGCATCGCAGTCCGCCACGAATACCGTCCCATCGCTCGTCACGGCCAGACCGGCAGGCTGGGCGAATTCGCCATCCCCCGAGCCCAGCGTGAATAGAAGATCGAGTGCGGCGTCGTAGACCTCCACGTTGCCCCGTCCGGCGTTGCCAACCAGTAGCCTGCCCTCGGGGGCCGACGCCACGCTCACGGGCTCATCCAGTCCGAACAGCCATTGCTTGAACGCGCCGGTCTCGTCGAAAACCAGCAGACGATTGAGGCCCCTCTCCGCCACGTAGGCCTGGCCCAGCGAATCGAGCGCTACTGCCGTGGGTGAATCGAGATTGACCGTGATCGGTGCGATTCGCTCATAGGCCGCCATGGACACAGCCGCCGCGGCCTGGGTCAGCAGGAGCAAGGCCGCCAGGCCAGCCATCACGCACCCGCCGCCGATTCTTGTGTGGAGAGATGCAGGCTTGCTCATCGCGTGGTCTCCGTGTTTTTTCCCTTCGCTGTCCCGGCAGGAATGTCCTGCGCCACCGTGACGTAGGCGGTGACTCGATTGCCGCTGTCATTGAACTGCAGCGAATCGGAGAAGGCGTTGATGAGCACATAACCGTGGTTCTCGACGCGTCTGGGGTCCAGTGGCAGGCTCATGTCTATGAGGTCGTGACGGAAGCCCTCGCCCTCGTCTTCCACGGTGATTCGGAAACACAGATGGTCCACGCGTTCGATGCGGCAGGTAGTCTTGCGATGCGCCCCGCAGTGGTTGCCGTGTTCAATGGCGTTGACCAGCAACTCGCGAAGCACCACTTTCATCTTGCTGAAGTCTGAGAAGGCGAAGCGGCGCAGGAACGGGGTGAGCCGTTCCATGACGGTTCCGAGCATGGCGCGTTCCGAGGAGATTGTTAAGACTATCGTGTCGCCGCTTTCCTGCGCATCCAGCACGTCATCTCTCCCTAGATGGTGAAAAAATCCCCCCTACCCCCTAGATAGTCGCATGTGGCGTGCCAGAAAAGGTGTTGGAGACCTCAAAGGCCCGCGAATTCAGGAGATACGTCGACCCGGGCGTGCCGGGGGGCGGTCTAAGAGATGCAACCCAGGGTGGGAGGAGAGATCGCAGAAAGGGGTATGTTCCTGTGCGCCAATGCGTTAGCCAGCCAAGCTGGGCGGGGCTCCAGGCCAGGAGTTACGCCCCTTCGGGCGGCTGGCCGCCGGTTCCACGCTGCTTGAATCGGCCTCGGATCGCTTCATGCGTTTGCTCAAGGCCTGGCGCGAAATCCCCAAGAGTCCCGATGCAATGGTCAGATTCCCCTCGGCGCGGTAGAGGGCCTCCTGAACAAGAAACTGCGTGGCCTCGGAAAGAGTGGGGAAGGTGGTCCCGAGTTGAAGTGGCGGTACGTTCTCCGTAAGCCCCTCTTCGGAGAGGTCCGACATGGGGGAGGCCGGGTTTGCGCCGGCGATGTGAGCTTTGAAGACGTCCATGGAGAGCATGCGTGTTTTGTGAACGCTCACGGCATCGAAGACCATGGCCTCGAGTTCGCGAACGTTTCCTGGGAATGAGTACGTGCGCAGGAGCGTGACCAGTTCCCGGGGCGGGGTGGGAGTCGTCTTGCCGAGGCTGCTTGCCACCTTCTCGAGAAAGTGGTTGACGAGAAGGGGAAGGTCGTCCAATCGTTCGCGCAGAGGCGGAAGGTGCACATGGTGCGTGCGAAGCCGGTAGTAGAGATCCTTGCGGAACTGTCCATTCCGAAGAGGCTCGGCAAGGTCGCGGTTGGTGGTAAAGACGAAACGGACATCCGCTCGCCGGGCCACGTCCGATCCAAGGCGATAGTAGCTTCGCTCTTGAAGCAGGCGCAGCAGTTTCACCTGGGATACCGCACTGAGATCCCCGATCTCATCTAGAAGCAGCGTCCCGCCCGCCGCTTGGCTGATGAGGCCGTCGCGGTTGCCCTCGGCGCCCGTGTACGCTCCCTTGGTGTGCCCGAACAGCGTGTCCGAGAAGACGTGGTCGTCCACGCCGGCCACATTGATGTCGATGAAGGGGCCCTCGCGGCCGGCCAGGGCATGAACGGCTTGGGCCACCAGTTCCTTGCCCACGCCGGTATCGCCGGTGATGAGCACCGGCTGGGTGGTCTTCGCTATCGTCTCGATGTATTGAAAGATAGAACGCATGGCCGCGTTCTGCGTGACGATGTGGCGGAAGGCCTCGGGCTGCTCCAGCGTGTCGTAGAGCAGGCGGTTTTTGAGCCGATCGTAGTCCCGGTGCAACTCGCGCAATTCGAGGGCCCGCTTGACCCCGATCACCATCCGGCTCTTCTCCACGGGCTTCACCATATAGTCGAAGGCGCCGAGCTTAGTGCATTCCACGGCAGTCTCGACTTCATTGAACCCAGTGACCACGATGACGGGGACATCGGGATAGCTTTCGGTCATCAGTTCCAGCAGTTCTTGCCCAGACACGTGGGGCATGGCCAGATCGAGCAAGACCGCCCCGATTTCGTTGTCGTCGAAGTGCCGGGTAGCCTCCCGGCTATCCTGGCAAAGGATGACCGATTCGATCCCGCCCGAGCGCAGGATGCGCTCGCAGGACTGCAAAGCCGCCTGTTCGTCGTCTATGATCAGAACCGGTAACGATGGCGTATCCGATGGTGGCACGGTTTCTCTCTCCTTCCATTTGGGCGGCCCGCGTTCTTCCCTGCGTGGCCGGCTAACCGGTGTTTTCCGCGGCATTCCCGGTGTGCTCTGTGTTCGCTTCCTCGGCCGTACCCGGTTCGCCCGGCAGCACGACACTGGCCGTTGTGCCCTTGCCGGGATCCGACATGAAGCCGAGCGTTCCCCCGTGTTCGTTTACGATACTCGATGCGATGGACACGCCAAGGCCCGTTCCGCCCGACTCGCGCCGAGTCGTGAAGAAGGGGTCGGTGATGCGTCGCAGAACTTCCTGCGAGATGCCCACGCCATCGTCGAATACCTCCACCACGACAACGTCTTTGGCGCGGTCCCAGTACGTCGCCACGCGGATGCTACAGTCAGGATCGGGCAAGGCCTGGCAGGCATTCTGAATCAGGTTGACGAGGACTTGCTCGAGCCGGCGGAAGTTGCCCCTCACGGTCGGCAGGCCGGGGTTGTAGGTCACGGAAAAATTGTATGTGGACTTCTCAATCATCTTGGTGAGTAGCAGAACGGCTGAGCGGACAACGGCGTTGATCTCAACCGATTCGCTCAGGTCCGCGGAGTGCTGGGAGGCGAAGTCGCGCAGTTCCTGCACAACATACTTGATCCGCTGGCACCCGGACAACACCTCGGTGAACATCTCGGGCACTTGCTCGCGCACTTCGCCGTAGGGAAGGCCGGCGAGCAGAAAGTCACCGTTCTCCTGGTAGTATTCATTGAGGATGGGCGCCGCGCTTTGCCAGGCCTCTCCAAGCAGGGAGAGGTTCGACATGACAAACTGATTCGGGTTGTTGATCTCGTGAGCCACACCCGAAACCAGTACGCCCAACGACGCCATCTTGTCCATTTGAACGAGATGCTCGCGTTGCAGCCGCGCCTCCTCCTCGGCGCGGACCCGCGCCGTAATGTCGTGGCAGGACTCGATGATCTGGACGACTTCGCCGTTCTCGTCGAAGATGGGCGCGGAAACGACCTCGACGAGGATGTTGCGGCCTTCCTCGTCAAAATGCATGTGGGTCACGACGACGGATTTCTTGGTGGCAACGATTTCGTCGAGAGTGCAGGTGTGATCGTCTCCGCCGCAGGGCGAGTCGCGGTGATGCGAGACCTCATAGCATTTCATGCCGGCGGCCACCGGGTCTTTCCCGCCCGCCATCTCGCGCACCGTTCGGTTGGCCAGTACCACGCCATAATCCCGGTCGATCACCATCAGGGGTTCCGGTATACCGTCAATGACGATCTGCAGGAAGTGTTCGGAAGCGCGCAACGCATCTTCGGCCTGCTTGCGTTCGGTGATGTCGAGGGCGATCTCGAGGCGGGCGATACGCCCATCCACCCAGCGGATGGCCCGATCCCGGACGGCATACCAACGGCCACTACGGGTGCTCTGGAAGTCCCATGCATGTACACCGGTCGGCTGTCCTTTGGCGTCGAGGATCTTGTCGTTCGTGCAGAAGGCGCACGGTCCTTCCTGCCCCTTCTGCAGCACGTTCCAGCAAACTTTTCCCGCCGTCGAACCGTAGGCCTGTTCGAGCACTTTGTTGCCGAAAAGGATCTCGTAGGTATCGATGTCCGCCACGTAGACGAGGGCGTCAATACTGTTGAGAACGGTAAGCAGCCGATGGTGGGCTTCGCGCAATTCGTGGGTCTTGTCGTCCACTTCCGCTTCCAAGAGCTTCTGCGCACGCCGCGAGGAAATGAGCGCGAAGGAAGCGCCGAGCAGAATGATGAAGCCGGCGACGCCCACCAGAAGCAGTTGTTTGTGGTACGCGCTGCGAATCAGAATGCGCACGTCTTCCTGGGGCGTGAACAGCCCGACCGACCAGGTCTGATCGCCCACTTGAACGGGCACGTAGGCTACGAGGTGGTTCTCGGGGCGTTCGTCTGGGGCGGATGGATCCCCGGGGGAGAATCGCCGACACAAGACGTTCCCCATGCCCTCCTGCCCGTCCTGCATCCGTGCAATCTCGCGCCGGAACTCGGGCGTCCGCCCGGTGGCCGTGAGCAACGGCTGGCCGAAGAGATCAGCGTCCGCGGGCCAGAGCACGGTGCCGTTTGCGTCGATGAGCAAGGTGGCGCCGTGAGGCGAGGGTTTGACGGGCTCAGTGAAGCGCTGGGTGAGTGTGTCGAGCTTGAGCGTACAGACCACAACACCCAGGAATGGGGCGTCCTTCTCGCCGTCGTTACCGAACATGGGCACTGCGATGAGGATACCCTTCTGTCCCACCTCGGCGCCCTTGAACTGAATTAACTCCACGGCATAGCGCGCACCGGGGCGCATCTCGCGGGCCGCCTGGAAATAGCTCCGCCAGGAGAAATCCATCCCCTCGATTTGGGGCGCCGTCACGCTGTACCGAAGGATTCCTTGGGAATCGATGAGGGCGAGGTCGTTGACACCCATTTCCTTCAATTCCTCGAACATGATCCCCATGGCCGCCCGGCAGTGCCTTTCGACTAACTGCTGGACGGGGGGCATTTTTGCGAGGGCGCGCAAGCCCCGGGCCAAGGTGGCAAAATAGAGTTCGATCCCCCGCCGCACTTCTTTGGCCAGGATCTGCTGACGCAGATTGAATTCGCGGAAAGTCGCGGCCTCCGTATCCTGGTAGATGCTCTGTCCCAGGCCGAAAATCGTCAGTACGAAGGCCAACGCCGCGACGGCGATGAACCATGGTCTCTTGAGTTTTAGCATCGCTCTCGGCTACTCCCTGTCCGAACGCCTGAAGCCGCCACACGCGGGGCCCCTGTTGTGCGCCCGGCGCCGCTTTGCGGTGGCTACCGGAAAAATCGAGCCATTATAGCATCCCCCCGGCGGGTTCCGCGTGCGGCGAAGGCGAGATGGCCGCGTCTCGTTTCTTGCGGGCTGTGCCTAATATCCCTTGGGACTGTGTCTCCTCCCGTGACAGCTCAGGAAACAACGTCCTCGATTCGTGCCCAAGTCTTCGAAACGCGGCGTGCCCGTGTGCATGTCGCCACTGACAATGGTCGTGTCGAAGTTGATGAGATGAGTGTTGTTTTGGGCATTGCCTTGGGTAGCACTGATCCCGTGCGGGTCGTGGCACACGGAACAGGGCGTGTCCAGATCGACGATATGGCGGCGGTGTCTCTTGAAGGAAGCGTCGCTCAGGATGCTGGCGCGATCATGGCACTTGTAGCAGAGGGCATAGGACTGGTAGCTCTCTGCTGTGTAGTCCGCCGTGCGGTACTCGCGTTCGAGCAAGAAAGGCCACACCGAGCCGTGGGGGCCGGCCGCCCCGGCGCCGCCGGCATTGGGGCCCGAGTCGCTGGCATGGCAGTCCGTGCAGTAGATCTGGCTGTTCTCGGTCCAGGGATAGATGAGGCTGGGTACATCAGGATTCTGGCCGGGCCCGGCAACCGGGTGGGCCGAGGGATTGTCCATCTGAAATTTCAGGCGCAGGTTGGGCTGGTGGATCTGGCGGCGTATGGCCGGTGCGGGCACGTTGGCCCCGTCGGCGTGGCAGCGAAAGCACACTTCATACTGATACCGTGCCGTGGTGGTGTCTGCCCCTCCCAGCGAGACGCCCTCGACGCGTTCCAGCGCGCCGCTGACCAGGGGGGCGTTGGCGTTGGCGTTGGTGGCGGCGTGCGGGTTGTGACAGTCGCTGCACTCGACGTGGCGCGGCATTGTGCCCGTCGTCTCGGCGGGATCGTGGATACCGGAGAAGGAGGCCACCGCGTGGGCGTAGGTCTTGCGAATCTCGCTGTCGATGTTCTTGCCGGCGACGTTGCCGTTGTGGCAGGAGAGGCAGTTGTCTTGTTCCTCGGGGTAGACGAGCAGACGCTCGGGAAGGCCGGCGGCATGGGAGGTGTGACAGTTTTCACAGCCGTTGATGGCCACCGTAGCCCCATCGGCGTACGGCCAGGGGTCCGCGCCGCCGCCGTTCCAGGCAGCCTGGGAGGTCGCGTGGGCCGCGCCGCTCCAGCCTTGTTTGCGATGACAGGTGATGCACAGCGCGGAGTACTGGTTGTCCACCACCAGGAAGTTCGGGTTGGACGAACCGTGGGCCTCATGACAGGTAGTGCACTGCATCTGACCGTAAGCGTCGAGGCAGACCTTGTTGGTAAGCGTGGCAGGGGAGACGAGTTCGCGGTCCTCGGTGGCCAGGGCGTTGTTGTAGAGAAACGAGATCGGATGGTCGTCCGACAAGTCCGTCGTCAGGTTGGGCCGCCCCGTCAGCGTAGGGCCGAAGGGCGCATTGTCCCCCTGTCTGGAGACGTGTCCTATGCCGATCGTTCCGTCGTGGCAGCTCAGGCACAGTTTGGAGGCGTGAGTGGGTTGTCCGGGCGATGCCTGCATCGTGGAACTGGCGTAGGGCGTGTAGACGAGTGTTGACAGGGAGCGGTTCCACAGGGGCGTGGACGGCTGCGTGTTGTGCGGCGTGTGACAGAAGATACAAATCTCCGAGGCGCTGGAGATCTTCACCGTGCCCGGGCCCGTGACCGAGAGGTTGTGTTTGGTCGCGGAGATGTCCGCGAAGGCCAAGCCGCCCACCAAGACGATCGCGGCGGCCGGCCGTATAAGGCGTGCCAAGACGTCGCTCATTGTACAGAGCCCTCCAGCAGGCGGAAAACCTGGATACGTTGGTTGAAGGAATCGGCCACCCATATGGTGTTGTGCGAATCCACGAAGAGGCCGGCCGGAAGTGAGAACTGCCCCGGCCCCGTTCCCGGCCCCCCGAAGGCCAGAAGCAATACTCCCTCCGGCGAGAATATCTGAACGTTCTCGAAAGCGGCATCTGCGACGTAGACGCGGCCGCCGCTATCCACCCCGATTCCCTTTGGGCGGGCGAAATCACCGGCCCCATCTCCCGCGTTCCCGAAGGAATGGACGAAAGTGCCGTCGGGCCGGAAGGACTGCACGCGGAAATTGAGCGAGTCGGCCACCCAGATGGTTCCGTCGGGCGTCGTGGCGATGTGGGTCGGAAAATTGAACTGGCCGGCTTGATTTCCCCGCTCGCCGAAAGCGCCGAGGAAGGTTCCGTCGGGATTGAAGTAGGTGATGCGGCATGCGACGGTATCGACCACGTAGAGCCGCTCCCCGGAGGGGCTCAAGGCCAACCCCGTGGGTCGCGAAAGGACGCCCTCACCCAGGGTGTGCGACAGTTTCTTTCCGCCGTCAAAGACGAAGACGCATCCCTGGACCGAGTCCGATACATAGACGGCCCCTTGGGCGCCCACGGCCACGCCTACGGGAGACTGGAGCGGCACACGGCGATCCTGCTTGACCTGCCAGGCCTTTTGGGTTTCGAAGTCAAAGCAGTGTACGGTCGGGATGGCGGGGTCGGCCACGGCGGTCAGGCCGCTTGCGTTGGTAGCGACGGCCACCGGTTTTATCATCATGGCGCGGTTCCGTCCCATGATGAGGCTTGTGAGGCCGCGTCCCGCGCGCGCGCCGACGGCCGAGGCGCCCGCCTGGATGGCGCCGATGTATTGAATCCGCGGGGGCTCGGGCGGGAGAGGCCAGACCAGCCGGGGATCGGGGTTGTCCCAATCCAGGGACAAGGGAACCATGGGCTGACAGGAGATCCCGGTCAACATGGCGCAGATCAGCAGCCCCCCCAAGAGACTGACTCCGGCGGATCGTCTCTGGGGCCGGGTACGCATGGCGGGTGTGGCTAGCATTGGAAAGACCCTATCCCGGTTTCGACCTGATGAATGGCCCGTTCCAGGGCCGAAGACAACTGCGGCACATCGCCGGTTTTGGCCACGGCTTCAAGCTCTTCGGCCGCCCTTCGAAAGGGGGCCAGGCGGAGGGATAGTCCCTCGGCGACCTGTTGCGCTCCGGTCAAGGTATGGAGCCCCCCCCGGTGGGATGGGCCGACGGCGCCGGTTTCGAGATTCCGAAGCTCGCCTTCGATCCCGCGCAGCATTCGGGCGGCCCGCCAGAGGACGAACGTCACGGCGATCGCCGCAAGGAGGATCGAGCCCAGGGCGAGCCAGGCATTCGTCCGGATGATAACGGGCCACAGGGACGTCCAGATCGCGCCTGGGGGGAGGTGCGACCGGTACATCAGTTCGAGGATCGCGTCTTCCACGGTCCGGTATACCGCAAGGCCCGAAATGAGTCCCACGGCCACACCCAAGCCGCCGAGCAGGGCGGCGAATGCGCCCTGATACGGCCTGTTGACCAAGTATTGACGCCGCATGGGATGGGGTTTCGCGTCGTGAGTGATGTCCATTTCTACCTCGCCTCCAGAATTGTGCGCCGGTAGGCCTTCTTCATTTCTTGTGACAAGCCAGACATAGAGCGCTTCCTTTATTGCTCATGATGAGTCCATGACGTTCGTTCGAGTAGGGTTCGTGGCAACTGCAGCACCCGAGCTTCCCCTCGAACAAGCGAATGCGCGGATCCAGCTCCGCGGTGGCACGGTACTGCCGCGCCCGGTGGTCGCTGGGCGGGTAGGCTACGCCGATGGGATGGCTCAGCCCGATCTGGGCGTGCTGCCATGAGCCGCCCATACTGCGTCCGCCGGGGGAACTAGCCTGGGCCACGGTGCCGTCATGACAGGCGAGGCATTGCAGGGAAAGGACATCGAAGAACCCGCCGGCCCGGACTCTGGTTCCGGTTGCGCCCAGGTGCGACCGATTGAGAATGCCGCTATGCCGGCCGCGCGCGTCGCCCATCAAGTCGCTGTGGCACGCCTCGCAGAACACCCGCCCGGTCTTCTCCGTTCGGATCAGGTAACCCGTAACGTCCGGCCGGTTCCTCCGGTGGGTGTAGTGGCACGTGGCACACGTAATGCGCCCCGCCCAGTCCAGCGGGAGCTTCTCGGATGTCTTGTCCAGCGCGGGCACGTTCGAGGGATGGGAGAGCCCCTTGTCCAAAGGGTGGCAGCGCCGGCACAGCGCGTCCACATCCTCCACGAGCAGCATTTTGCGGCTTTCATCCCCGGGCTGCTCGGGATCGTTGAGGTGACAGTCGTCGCAAACCCCGCCTCCGTTGTGCGGCGAATCACGCTGAGCACTGAGCACCCACTGCATGGTGCCCAGCAGCACGAGGGCCGTGGTCAGAGCCAGAGCGGCCATGCTTGCCCTCGGGAACCTGTTCCCAGCTCTAGCGTTCATGGCCTTCGCTCCTCACGGTTCCTGCCGCCCTCAACCGTGCCGCCTCTTCGCGCATTCGTTCGCGCGTTCTCTCCAACTCCGACGCGGACAGTGCCCCCGGCTTCAGGTCCGCTAGCCCACGTTGAATCGCCTGCAATTCCGCCAACGCCATCTCGGCCGTTCTTACGCGGTCGCGCAGACGCACGCGTAAAGCCTCGAAAGCCGCGGGCAGCGAACGGTCCTGATCGCCGCGGCGGAACCGCAAGGTCTGATTGAGGCTGCCCTCGGCCAGCTTGCGAAGGTTGTGATCCAGCCGGACCAGAGGCCCGGCGATCTTGTGCGATGCCAAGACGGCAAGGCCCGCGATGAGTCCGCCCACGAGGACGACTTGCGCCGCCGCCGATACGACCGTTGTCCGCAGCAAGACGATGCGCAACGTGTCGAACTGGATAAAGGCCTCCAGGTAGTTCTGGGCGACGGTACGGTCCGTGGCCAACCAGAACAGGGCGGCTGGCGTCATCGTTCCCAGTACCAGAAGAAGCCCTATTTTGGCGATGAGGCGCAGGTGGAAGGCCCATGCAATGGGCGCGACTCGCCCGGCCCCGGCGGCGCCAGCGTCTGGCGTAGGCTGTTCGTCTACCATGGCTCAGAACTCCCGTCTGATAGTGAGTTCGATTCGGCTTCGATCTTCCTTCTGGCCGCGCTGATCCACCATCGATACCCGCGCGCGTCCTTCCACGGAGAGCTTGCGGTAGCGCCACTTGCCGCGCACTTGCACGCCGTAGGCGTCGAGATCATTGGCGCGATGGAATTCGTCCCACCGCTGCTGGCGCCAGTCGGCCTCAACAGTGAGCTGAGCGCGCCGGGTCACGTTCGCCACGAGCATACCGTGTACGTCCACCGTATTAAGTTGGCCGCGGCCCTCGCCGAACTCGGTATCGCGATGAGATGCGGCTACCTGCGCATGCCAGCCCCGCCAGGGACGCCAGTTGAGTGACAAGGACTCGGACAGGGTGGTGGCCGGCGAGAAAACGGACTGGCGATCTTCGTATTCGACGTTCAGGTTGAACCAACGCCAAGTCACCGTACTCCCGGCCGTGATTCTCTCGAGATCCTCGAGCCGGGTATCGACGGCGCCGGACATCAACTCCTGCGTGCTGCGCGAGTAGCGGCTGTAAACCGACAGCCAGTTTTGCAGACCCAACCGCACGCCTGCTTCTCCGCCCGAGGTGAGCACCTGGCTCGCACTCGCCAACTGGTACCGGTAATCGACGAGCACCGTGGCGCCGTCGGGGATGTCGCCCAGCGCCAGCGAGGTGATCTCCACCACGTCGCCACGCACCGCGATCTGGTAGTCCATGGCCTGCGTATAGGGCCGCACGCCGCGGTCGTCGGTGACTAGAATCGTCGAGACGTCGATGTCGAGATGGCCCAGTTGGACCGGGAGACCGATGTTCAGCGTATGGGCCTCATCGGCGACCGCGGCCACGAGCGCGATGGGTTCGCGCTCGGTCACTTCGGCAAAAACGCGCACCAGGATGCCCAGCCGCCCCCATTCCCCCAGGCGCTTGGTGTAATTCTCCGACCAGGCGCCCCCATAGGTCGTGGTCTTGCCGAAGTTGGCCTCTTGCAGCCGTCCGTACACCTCGGCCTGGCTGTGCAGGCTGTCGTACAACTGGTGCGACAGTGAGGCGCCCGCATTCCAGCTTTCCACGGATTGCGTGTCCAGGTCGGTCTGGTCATAGGCCACGTGGTATTGCGAGTAGAGGTTGTCGTTATGGCGCCACGTAAGGCTCTCGCGCGCGGAGAACGTGGTGGTCGTGCTGTAGCCGACCTGCTCATGGAAGCGCAGATTGCTGAGCAAGCGCAGTTGTTCGGCCGCACCGAACACGGTGATATTGTCGGCGGACAGGCGGTTCGTCTCGAAGGTCCGCGCGAAGCGTCTCTCGTCGATCTTCGTGTAGTGGTACTCGAGGTTCCCATCGGACCGCGTCCCCACCGTGTAACGCGCTCGGACGAACAGATCGTCGCGGACCTCGTCGATGTCCGAGCCGTCACCAAAGCCCTGCATCGATCGCCGGTCATAGCTCACGTCGAAAGGCAGGGGGCCTTTGCGGAAGTGGAATGAGGCGCCCAGAGATTCTGTTTGCAGCAAGTAGCCGCGCGCAAAGGACTGGTTCACATCCGTTTCCTGGCGGCTCCCATACAGGGCGAGCGTGTAGGGATGCTGATCGAGGAGGGTGAGCCGCACATCGCCGCCTATCAGCAAGTCTCTATCGCGGCCATGCGCACCGGCCCCATCCATCTCCTGAAAAATCTCGAACAGAAGGCCTAGTTGGAGTTTGGCGAAGCGCGGGTGATAGAAGTAGCTTTCCGTATCGATCCGCAAGCGCTCGCGATATTCGCGCAGATGCGTTTCCCAGACCGACGCCTCCGCTGCACGGCGGCGTTCGTCTTGCTCGTCCCGGTAGCGCAACTCCAGATAGCCGCCGACATCCGTCAGTCCGAAGGCCCGGACCTCCTGCGCGGCGCACACAGCCTGCCCTAGCAAGATGACCATCCCCAAGGCGAGGACGCGCCCCATGCCGCCCGGGCACGATCGCGACGCCCGCTTCGCGGCCGTGCAACCCCGACGAGACCTGGGCTCATTTGAGCAGGAACGGTTTTTCTGATACATGAGCTTCGTGACACGTTAGGCAATCCTTGGCATCCTCAGTGGGATGCTTCTCGATACCCTTTAGCATTTCCTCCGTATGGCAGCGATTGCAAATGTCAGATCCCTCGGACAACAACAAGTGGGGAAACTTCGAGAGGTGATGATGGTGGCAGCTAAGGCATTGTCCCACGGCCACCGGACCATGCACCACCGGACCTTTGAACTCTTCCGGATCATGGCACGTAAGGCACAACTTCGTCTTCTCGACACGCAAGGCAAACGCGTTGGCCTTGTCGTGGCATCGTTCGCATCCGTCCCGTGTATATGGCCCGTGGATCGAGCCCTTGGGCTCAGGCGCCTCTTCGATTTCGGGAGACTCCGCATCCACATCGACGGCGACCTCCGATACCGGCGGCGGCACCCCGTCGAAGAAGCGGCTCAGCATCCTGTACCGCGCCTCCTCTGACGCGCAGCCCATGCACACCGCGACCGCCGCCATCGGGAGGCCTGCCATCCATGCCATACGCCGCCATATTCTCAACTGCACCTGTCCTCGGCGAAGGGCGCGCGAGGCAGCCCCCGCTCTCATTCGTTGGACTTAAGAAAGCCGTAGACGTTCACCTTGTTGGCGCCGAATTGACTGGTGACGAGGATGAGGAACTCGACCTCATGGCCGGGCGCCACCCGATCCTTGAACAGATCCACGTGTTCGTAATCGATTACGATCTTCGCCGGTAAGTTGAGGCCGCCCGGGACATTGCCCGCCTGCCCGAAGAACATCAGCAACTTTCCCTCGGAGTCGAAGATCTGCACGTTCTCGAAAGCCGCGTCCACCACATATAGCCGGCCGGCGCGGTCAACGGCAATCCCCTTGGGGCGAACGAAACGGCCCATGCCTTCGCCTCGATCCCCAAATTGTTGGACGAATTTACCCGCGGAATTGAACTTGAGAACCCGCGCGTTGCCCGTGTCCGTTACGAAAAGGTTTTGGTCCCCATCCATCGCGAGATTCGTGGGGTAGTAGAGTTCGCCCTCGCCGTGCCCAAGCTCGCCAATGCGCCGGCGTTCTTCGCCCGTCTTCTTGTCCAGCACGGCCACCTGGCCATGATCGATGTCGCAGACGTAGAGTTCGTCCCCCGAAATCAACACGTCCGAAGGCCCCAACGTCTCCGGGTCGCCGAACGTGCTCACATAGTGGTTGTCCGCGTTGTAAATCATCACGCGCTTATGGCCCGTGTCGGCGATGTAGCGCGTACCGTCCGAATCGATGGCAATGTTGATGGGCTTGCTCAACCGCGCCGAGTAGTCCTGGCCCAACGCGTCCAGACGTTTCTTCTCAAGATCGAAGATCGGCACATAGTTGTCGGTCGTATCGCACACGAAAATCTTGCCGTCCCAAATCGCAAGTCCGTAGGGTTTCCCGATGAACCTTTCGTTCTCCTCTTTGCCAACGACGAAAGTGCGGAACTTGCCCTTCTTGGCGCCCAAGTCGCTTTCGCCGCGGAAGGTGCGCAGGAATTGGATACGCGGTTGATCCGGCGGACCCGGATAGAACATGGGAGGCGCAGCCTTGGCGTCCTTGCCTTTGCCCTTGGACTTGCGTTCGCCGTGCGCCGCGAGCGGGCACAACAGCAGCGCCAGAAGGGCCACGATTAAAAACCGTCCCCAACCCACGCGCACGGCCATGTGTGCGCCGGCCAGCCGTGTCGTTACCTCTTGTCTTCGCGCGGGTGTCATGGCCTAATCTCCGCATTATTCGGTTGCGTGCGCGTCCTGCCCGGTCTCCACAGCCGAATCCGGCGAAGAACCTGGACCAAGAACAAGAGCCGCTACACACGGGCGCACGGTGGCAGCCCCAAAGCCGCCACCGTGCCGCCAGTTGCGTTAACGGTGTCTATCACATTGCGGTTTCGCGATGCTGTGCAAAGCGAAGCCGCAATAAGCTTACTTGTCGTGGCACGTCAGACACAAGGCGCTGCCTGCGTTGTCCAGGCGAAGGAGATTGCTATAGCCGTCGGCCGCGTGGACGTCGTGGCACGAGCCGCACTCCAGCTGGTCTGCGAAGAGCAGGTCTGCGCTGATGGTTCCGCCCAGCCCCGAATTCTGGGTGCTCGGGTCGTAAAGTCCGCCGTCCGCAGTGGCCAGCGCCGTATCGAAGGAGAAGGAAATGGGATGGCTTCCCGAGAGATCGGTGCCCACATATTCGCTGTCCGTGTCGACGATAAAGGTGCTGCCGGTGGCTCCGCCGAAGCTGTCGACCGCCACCGTCCCGTCGTGGCAAGACAGACAGAGCTTCGAGATGCCGTTCGGTTGGCCCAACGTGGCGTTCAACGTAGTGCTGGTGTAGATCGTGTAGGTGGCAGCGGATACCGTGTGGTTCCACAGCGGCGCGTCGGTGATGGCCGAGTCGGCGCCGTGCGGGGTGTGACAGGGCGCACAAAGCTCGCCCCCGCTCCAGCCGTCAGCCGAGAAATCGTGGGCCGTACCGGCGATACCGCCCTGCACCACCGGCGTGAAGGTGAGCAAGGCCACCATGACAACCACCGTTACCCCCGCAAATCTCTTAAGTTTCACACTCATTACAGGAAACCTCCCTTCTCGCTGGCCCAAGCTGCGCGCCAGAGCTGCGTTGCGTAACCCTAGTGTTTCGACATCAAGCATTTCAACGCCTAAACAAGAGCAAGTCTGATGCCGAACCCCTCCAATCGCTCTAGAACCTATATATAAAGCCTTTTTAGGCCCGGTTCCGGGGCCGCTGGCGGCCTGGAACGACTGCAACCCTATCCCTCTTGCCCGTGTATCGGACGCCATAAGTACTTCTTGTACATAGGCTTGAGGCAACGTGCGCCAAACGAGGAACTGGACAAATATTACACCTCTTTGGGTCAGGATTTCAAGCTATGGGCTTGACACGACATCGAGCGCGAGTTCCAGGCCCTGCCTATAGAAGCCCAGCGCCTCCGTGGCGTTCCCTTGCGATTCCGACAGCAACCCCAACTCATAATAGAATAGTGGCGCCTCAGCCCCGGCGCTCAGGGCCTGTTCGATGGACGCCCGTCCTTCGTCCTTTTCCCCCGTCCTCAGCAGCGCCACACCCCGCCCGCCTCCCGCTCGAGCATGCTTGGGCGCCAAGCGGGTGACGTCGGCGAACAGCGCGAGCGCCTCCTCGTTGGCGCCTTCCTGGAGAAGGAGGAAGCCCAACTCCACCCCGGCCTCGACGTACGGCGGCTTGCTTTCCCAAGCCTGACGCAACATTTCCTTGGCCGCATCCGTACTGCCCTTTTTCAGCAGCTTGAGCCCCAAGCGATACTCCGTCACGGCGGGATTCAGCTTCGCGGCCTCCTTCTTCGGACGCAGGCGCTCCTCTCGTTCGGCGGCGCTGATGTCGCCCAGCAAGAACCCCACATTCGCCCGCGCAATTTTCATGAAATCACGCTGATAGCTGGCGCAATAGAAGCGCAAGAGGCCCTTTTTGTCGATGAAGCCCGTAGCAGGTGTGACGATAACGCCATAGCGCCCGTAGCTTTCCCGGTCCGGGTCGAGCAGGAGGGGGAACTTCAGGCCCAGCTTCTTGCCCAGTTCGCCGACGGCGCTGGATTCCACTTTCCCAGAGAAGACCGCCGCCGCGCGCAGTCCCTTCTTCTGAAGTTCATCGTAGATCTCCTGCAGATCCTTGAGCAGTTTTTCGGAGTAGGATTGCCCCACGCGGCAAAAGACAATCACGTTCGCCTCGCCGTTGAAGATCGTGTCCGTGCTGAAGGCCTCCCCCTGAACGTCCTTGAGCTTAAGGACGGGAGCGGGTTTACCGACTTCAACACCCTCGAAAGCCATGGCCGCACTGAACGCCAAGGCGGCAAGTACCGCAATCATGATAGCCCTCAAGCCTCCTTTTCGCACCTGTCGGTTCAAGGCAATTACCCCAGCGGCCTAGTGAGAATAGCTCGCCTCGGCGTGGCAACCCGGCCGACAGGATCCGCCTGTCTCGGTTTTCGTGAAGTTGATGGGGAGCGCCCACGAACCATACGGAACCGTGTCGCGGATGTGGCGCTCGTTAGAGCTGGCGTGGACCTCATGGCAGGCGCGGCACGTACGCCCCCGCCTTTTTTTGTTAACGTGCAGGAAGTGCATGTTTCGATCGCCATCGCGGAAGTTCGTCAACGTGGTGGTCTTTTCGTCCTGCACCAACGTGGGCTCATGACATGTGAAGCACAGCGCGTAATTCTCTATGGCGAAGGGACTGTAGAACTTGGCGGGATAGGGCTCTTTGAGCAAGCGGAAATGGGCGCCGCCGTGGATATCGTGACAGCCGCTGCATGCACCCGTCCGGACGGGACCGTGCCAATTAGGATTGTTGTCGAGGAGTTTCTTCATGTCCGTCATTTCACTGTCGCCCGCCGCCATGTCCGCGTTGTGACAACTCAGGCACAACTCCCCCTGGGCGCGCTTCAACAGCGGCGCATACGGGGCGCCGTGGGGGGCGTGGCATTCGACACATCCGTTCTCCGATTCAACGGGAGCATGTTTCACGGCCGCTTCAGAGGCCTTTTTCACTACATCCTCGTGGCACTTGCCGCAAAGATCCTTGGGGGCCGCGGGGAGCATTCGGGGATGGGAACCACTGTGCGGGTCGTGACACGTGGTGCAATCGCCCTTGGCCGGTTCATGCACGTTGGCGGAGTTGTCCCACTCTTCCATGAGGTCTTCGTGGCAACTGGCGCACATTTCCCGGGTCGTGCCGCGCAGCAGGTACTCGTAGTCCGAGGAGTGGGGGTTGTGGCACACCGAGCATGCGCCCGCCCCGGCAGGACCGTGCACGTATTCGCGCGCGAGTATTTCCTCGTCGTGGCATTGGAAACATGTTTCCTTCTGATCCTTGTATTTCAACATCGCGCTTACCGAGGAACCGTGGGGATCGTGACAATCCATGCAATCCTCGGCAGCGGGGAAGTGCACATTCTCTGCCGTGTCCACCGGCTCGTGACAACTCCCGCACAACGTGGGAGCGTCCGGCATCTCCGCAAACGCGTGACGGTTCTCCAGGGGCTCATGGCACATATCGCAGGCGCCGGCTTGCGACGGTGCGTGGCCAAAGCGGTACTCTTTCATACTGGAGTGGCATTCCCCCGTCATGCACGAAGCCGCCGGATCAATGGTGGCGGGGGCCTGAGCCCCCTGCGCCACGGCGTTTATCGCCAGTAGCACCATGAACACGCCCATCCACGCCCGCCCACGGAAGAACGGCCTCCCCCCAATGTCCCCAAACCCGCCTGGACGATCTTCTCGGGCCATGGAAACGAGCCCTCCAAGCACACCAACGTTGAATTTCGTTTTTCCCACGATGCGGTATCTCCCCATGTTTGCGGTCCAAGCGCCCACGCCCTCTCCGCCTGCCACGGGCGCGCCCTCCTTAACCGTTATGACGCCACCGACAAAAGTCAGCGTTACTGAGCCCGAAGTGCTCCTTGGAATGCGCAAGCTTACTTGCGTGCTCCATGGGGGTTTCTGGCCGGACCCCTAGCACCGGGGAGCAAGCTCCCCTTAAGAAAAGCGGCAGCAAGCTTCCGCACTCCACATTTGGCAATCCATCTGACTTTTGCCGGTGCCATCATCACTAGGAAGAAGACGGCTCCACCGTGTCCTCCCGCCGGTCAGACGGCAGGACACAACAACCCACTTCCAGTATAGCCACTATAACACACTCCGGACATCCGGGAAAATCAGTGATTTTTGGCAGGGATGGCCAAGTGTGCGCGGTTCCCCCACCCCCGCCCCCTATCACGCCTTTTCACGGCTGGCGAGACGTCCTTGGGGGTAATGGGGACACTTCCCGTTGGGTTAATTGCCTCACCCTACGTGCGCGGTGCGCGAAGCGTAACGATGCCATACGGCGGAACCTTTACCTCCCCGGACAACCGCGCGGCCTCTTTCTCGTTCAAGCCACTCTTGTATACGTCGGCCGCCCATTCCAGGCCGACCGATGCCGGGCGTCCCGACGCGCCGAACAGCCGCAACACGAGCGCTTGCCCGTCGTCGCTGGGTTTCAGCACGCTCACCACGACGTCCCGCGAGAGCACTCTCAACAGTGGCGCGGGAACCGGCGTGTCCGCTTTCGCGGGCACCGCGATCAACGGCTGGCTCTGCTCCATGCCGAACCGGGTCGCGGCCGCGGCATCGAATGTCCCATGCGGACGGATCGAATAGCGGAAGGTGGTCGGTCCCTCCTGGCCCGCCTTGTAGTTCGTTTCCCAGTAGTTGTTCATTACGTAGGAGTAGAAGGTCGTGGACGGCGGCACCTCGCGCAGCCAGCCGACCGCCCTGGCGTCCGTGGTGATCGCGCCGATCTCGATGAGGGGCGCGTCCACCGTGGCCCACGTCACGCCCATGTCGCCGCCGGATACGTCGACCCATCGCTGGACGGTGAAGTAGTTCTTGCAGGCGCCTTTGAGTTGGTCGGCCTCGGCCTGAACCACCGCCCACGGCGTGTCCATGCGAATCACGCCGCCGGGCACCCGGAACGGAAAGGCAAAGTGGACGCCTTCCTGGTCGTAGATGTTCTCCTTGTCGACCACATTGATCAGGTCCACCCGTTCGATACCTTCGATGACGCGTACCTCACGCGTGAGTTTGTGGCAGCCGGGCGCATCGGACTCAATGAGCAGCGAGGCCACGATTGGCCCCTGCTCCTTCATGCGGATCGTGGGTTTCCCGTTTCGCTTGGGTTCTGTTGGTTCTCGGCCTTCCACGTAGAAGTAGCCGTTCAGTCCGGAGACGCCGTCCGGTGCGGTGAGGTCCGTCACCGAACCTTTCGCCCTCAGCTTCAGCGAAGCGATGTCGCCGGTCTCTTCGCTAATCGTAACCGACAGCCGCCCGCTCAAGAGGCTATTCGCATTGGCCTTTGCCGCGCCCGTTGCCGTCGCCCCGCCAGGATGGAACGTGTATTGCGCCGCGCCCAATGCGGGCACTCCGCGTGCCACGAAGGCCAGTTCGCCCGTCGAGAGGCGCTGCGATGCAACGGTTTTTCCTTGTGCGTCGCGAACCTGGTCCCCGGGCAGATCCCAGGCCGCTGGAACCGTGACCAGATCGGTGCGCCGCCAGGAGGAGGTGTTGAAGACGTGCACGGCGGTCGGCTGGTTCGAGTCGGATGCATGTGCTTGCTGAGCGGCCGCCAGCAGGGCGCGCGACTTGCGGTCGGCCTCCAAAGCGAACGCCTGCTTAATGGTCCACTGCCCCTTGGCGAACTCGCTTTCGGGCTGGCTGATGCTGTTGTGGGCGCCCCAGGTGTGTTCGTCGTAGAGAATGACGTCGCGCCAGGCGGCCTGGAAGCGTTCGGCCGGATATTCGGCCGGAGCCAGCAACGCCCACAGCGCCTGGGCTTGCACGAGACGTTCCGCGGCTTCGCGGTTCAAGGCCGTCTCCCGCGCCGAAGAAGCGGCGCCGTCTTCCCAATAGGGCGTGAAGTCGCCGCGTTCGGTGGGAATGACGTCGGCGTAGCGTTCCTCGAATTCGTGGAACATCTCGCTCGTCGTCATGATACGCAGCTTCGGGTACACATACTTCGCGTTCCAGTCGCGGACGAAATCCGGCAGTTGCGGGTCGGGCGGTCCGTTGTCGCCGCCGATGCTGTAGCGCACCTGCACCATGTCGTAGGGATAGCCCGCCTCATCGAGATCGTTCAGATAGCCGAAGATGCCCTCTTCGTCCCGGAGCGGGCCGCTGTGGAACCACGAATATCCTTTGCCCGCCATCCAGCACAACACTTTCTCCTCGCCCGAAGGGGAAGCCCAGTAGAAGGGCCGGTCGCCCCAGTCCGTCAGCGTGTAGCCGATGCGGTGTCCCGAGTTGGGGCCCATCGACAAGTACTTGACCCCGCTCTGGGCCAGTGCGGGAACCAGCCCCCACGTGTAGCCGGGAACGTCCGTGATCATCGCCGTGTCGATGGGCAGCCCCGACTGGCGCGAGAGACGCCGCGCATAGCCTGTCAATTCCAGCAGTTCCTCGGGTCTGCACAATGCCGTCAGTTCGTTGCCATACAAGGCATTCAGGCCGATCCAGCCCTTCTTCACCGCGTCGATGAAAGTTGCCCGCTTCTCCTCCGACGCCCGCGCCAGGTAGCTGTCCACCGCCCAGAGCCCTTCGGGCAGCCACTTGAACCGCGAGTCCTCGGGGTAGCCGGCCGTCTTGCGCGCCAGTTCGATCGCCTGGTCAAGGAACTCCCATTGCTTTTCCTCGACCTCCGTCTGAAGGTGGGTATAGCCGATGTCCAGATGCGTGTGATGCAGCAGACATACCTCCCACCGGCGCACCGGTTCCAGGCGGACTTCCTGATTTCCGATCGTCTCGCCGCCCACGCTTACTTCGACCGGAATGGTGACGGCCTCGTCGACGGCCGGGACGGGGACTTCCACCTGCTGCGCGCCACGCGCCAGTTCCACCGTGACCGGGGGCATGCCGCCCACCTTGACGGTGGCCTGAGCCGGTTCAGCGAAGTGGCGCAAGCCCACCTGCACCATCTGCACCATCCGCCCATCCCGCTCGGCCAACGCGGGGGGACTCGTGACGCCCTGCAGCATCGTTGTGACGTCGGCCACCGTCAACTGGGTGCCGTCAGGCGCCGAGAACCCCAACCAGTCGTAGAGCATCCAGCTTCCGCTGACCGTCGTGATGCTGAGCACATTGGCCCCCTGCTTCAGTGCCGACGACGGGAATCGGGCGTAGAAGTGATGCTCCGTGCCCGCGGCCGGGTTGCCGAAGATCGATGCGTCCCCCGTGCCCGGTTTGGTGCGTTGTTTTACCACGTGCCCGTTCAACGCGATCTCCAACTCCGGCGGCCCGTCGCTGTGCGTGTCGACCAGGTCGCCGCGCAAACGACAGAACCCCTCCGGTACATCGCCGTCAATGCCGAAGACCACCACGAACGTGTGCCGCCGTGCCCCCGCCCACGCGTCAGCCGGGCCGGGATGCGCGTACGGCCAGTCCGCGCCCGGGTCCGAGACACCCACCACGAACCGCGCGTCTTCGGTGAACTGCCCATGGCGATCGGGTGCGAGAGCGAACTCCCGCGTGTCGTCGTCGGCCTTCCCGATTTCCCACAGGTTCTCCGCCCCGGCACTTGCGGCAACGGCAAGTAAGACGAGCAGGCACGGGATGAGGGATACAAGGTTGTATGTGATGGCGTGGCGTGGTTTCATCGACCAAGCTCCTTTTGTGGCGTTCCCTAGCCTTCAATATACACTGGCGAAGGTGGAAGCCCAAGTCCAGATTCTGATTCCGGTTCCGGAATCTCCCACGAAAACCAGGTTGCGCTCAGCCACGCACTCGACGGGCGAGGGCCTCGCATTTCCAACGAGCGAGGCTGAGTTTGCCGGGCGCGCTAAGAGGAAGCTATCCAGCGGTCTGTCCGATCTTTGTTGACCCCCTGCGGCAAAAGGGCAATACTGTGCAGCAGTTTTGTTGTGGTCAGGATCAAAGGAAGGTGCCATGGTGGACAAAAGAACAGTAAGTCGGCGTGGGTTTCTCCAGGGGACGGCCTCGGCGTTGTGTGGTTTCAGCATCGTGCCGCGTCACGTGTTGGGCGGGTTGGGGTTTACGGCGCCCAGCGAAGAGCTGACCAAGGCGGTTATCGGAGTCGGCGGAATGGGGCGGGGGCACTTGACCTACCCCGGAGCGCGTCTCGTGGCTGTGTGCGACGTGGACGACAACCACCTTAAGCGGGCGCTCGAAATGGGTGGCGAGGGCGTCAGGGGCTACAAGGACTTCCGCGAAGTTCTCGAGCGCGACGACATCGACATCGTGCACGTTCCCACGCCGCCCCATTGGCATGGACTCATCTCCATTGCCGCCGCCGAGGCGGGCAAGGACATCTGGTGCGAGAAACCCATGACGCGCACCATCGCCGAAGGACGGAAAGTCGTGGAGGCCGTTCAGCGCAACGGACGCATGTTCCGTCTCAACACTTGGTTCCGGTTCCGAGCCGGGTTTTATGGTTTTGGCACGACGGTTGCCCCCATCAAGAAGCTCGTCGATAGCGGCATGCTGGGCTGGCCGCTCAAGGTCACTATCGGAGAAACCACCGGCTTCGGCTGGAAGTTCTACTGGAGCGGCAAGACCGATCTCAAACCCGAACCCGTGCCCGATACGCTCGACTACGACATGTGGCTTGGACCGGCGCCCTACAAGCCCTACCATCCCCATCGCACCCACGGCACGTTCCGCGGCTACTGGGATTACGATGGCGGCGGCCTTGGCGACATGGGGCAGCACTACATCGACCCCGTGCAATATCTCCTGGGTAAAGATGACACCAGCCCCGTCGAGATCGAGGTCGACGCGCCCCAGCAGCACCCCGACGCTTGCGGTTCCTGGCGCCGGATCCGCATGCGCTACGCCGATGGCTGCGAGATCATCCTCGACGGCGAGGGGAAGGACAAGAAGGCCCCTTACATCGAGGGCCCCGACGGCAAGCTCTTCCGTGGGTTCAAGTCGGACATCCCAAACCTTCAGAAGAAGCTCGACCAGTTCCCCGACCCCGAGCCGCAGGAGACGGACTTCTGCGAGTGCGTGCGCACCCGAAAGAAGTTCGCGTTGAACGAATCCAACGGCCATCGCTCCTGCACGCTGGTCAACCTGGGCAAGATCGCCGTGCGCCTTGGGAGAAACCTGCGATTCGACCCCGAGAAGCAACGGTTCATTGACGACGAAGGCGCCAATCGTCTCATCGACCAACCGATGCGGGGACCGTGGCACCTGTAGGCACGTGGAACCAAATCTCGCCCGATAGGTTCGAGACTGACATAAAGGGAATCCAGATGAGTGCTCGTAAGATTGTGACATTCATGTTTGTGTGCGCGGTACTGATGGCCTGCACGCCTCCACCGGCCCAGGCACAGCCGGAACTCAACCAACTGCTCGCCGAAATGCCCGCCAAGGGTACGGTCGAAGGGGATCGCATCAACGAACAGCTCGTGGCCTTGGGTCACGACGCTATCGTCAAGACCTGCGGCATGCTCGTGGCCCCCGGCGCCGGCGACGACCTCAACGCCCGCTTCGCCCTGAGTGGTCTGGCTAAGTACGTGGGCGACAAAGGCCGCGAAGCCGAACGCCGCGTGGTCGCCGCCGCCCTGCTCGACGGTCTCAAGGCCGCCTCGGACGACGAGGTGAAAGCCTTCCTCATCCGGCAACTGCAATTGGCGGGCCGGGAAGAGGCCGTGACGCCCTTGAGCGCCTATCTTGCCGACGATCGCCTGTGCGGTCCAGCCACTCAGGCCCTGCTGGCCATCGGCACGCCCGCTGCCTCCGACGCATTGGCCGCCGCCCTTCCCGGCGCCACCGGTGCGCGCCGCGTGACACTGATCACCGCGCTCGGCGTGCTCCAGAACGACAGCGTCGCGAGCCAAATCCTCAAGGACGCCAAGAGTGGCGACCGCGACCTCCGTTGGGCGGCGCTCTACGCGTTGGCCAACATGGGGGTGGACGAGGCAGAAGGACTGCTCGATGAGGTCGCCGCTTCAGGCACGCGCTACGAAGTGGCCAAGGCGACGTCGTACAGCCTCCTCTACAAACGCCGCGCCGCCGAAACCGGTAAGGCCGATCTCTTGGATTCCGAAGAAGAGAGCTTCCGTTGCGCCGCGCTGACCTCGTTGGTCGAAGCCAAAGGCAAGCGAGCGCTGGACGATCTGTTGGATGCCCTGGACAGCGACAGCCGCCAGGTACGTGCCCGCGCGCTCGAGTTGGCTGCGGTGGCTCCCGGCAAACGCGCGACAAAGAAGTGGGTGAAGAAAATGGAAACCGCCGGGCCACAGGCCAAGATGGAAATCATGGCCATGCTTGGCCAGCGCGGTAACAAGGCCGCCCTGTCCGCCCTGCTCGAGGCCGTCAACGACGAAAGCCCCGCCGTTCGTCTTGTTGCTATCGGCGCCGCTACGCGTCTGGGCGGGCCAAAGGCCGTGACTACGCTCCTGACGCGCCTGGAATTCGCTACTGAAGACGCCGAGGTCCAGGCCGTCAAGGCCGCCCTCCTCCGCGTACCCGGAAAGGAGGCCATGGCCGCCATCGCACGCGCCCTGCCCAAGGTGTCCCCCGAAGGGCGCGTGGTCCTGTTGGAAGTGTTGGCCGCGCGGCGTGCCACCAAGCAGCTCAATGCGGTGTTGGCGCAGACTACAGATGAGGAAAAGGCCGTGCGCATTGCGGCCGTCAAAGCCCTCGTTAACGTCGGCGGGACGGACGAACTGCCGCGCCTGGTGTCGCTCCTGTTGGATGCCGAAAGCAAGTCGGAAGCCAAAGCCTGCGTGAGCACGTACGTCGCGCTCGCCGCCGGCATTGAAGACGCCCAAGCCCGCGACGACTTGCTGGTCGAGGCGCTGGCCAATGCCCCCGCCGACAAGAAAGGGCGCGTTCTCGGTGCGCTGTCGCGTGTGGGCGGAGCCGATGCCCTGGCCGCGACGCTGGACCAGGTGAAGAACGCCGACGCCGAGATCCGTGACGCCGCCATCCGTGCATTGGCCAACTGGCCTGACGCCGCGGCCGCGGCCGCGTTGCTGGAACTCGCGCGGAACACGGACGAACTGAAGTATCAGGTGCTGGCGTTGCGTGGATACGGCCGGTTGGTCGCGGACTCTCGCGCGTCGGACGAGGAGAAAGTCGCCATGTACCGCGACGGACTCAACGCCGCCAAGCGTCCTGAAGAGAAGATGCTCATGTTGAAGGGCCTCGGCGACGTGCGCACGGATGATGCGTTGACCCTCGTCGGCGAGTGTCTGGCCGACGACGCCCTAGCCGGCGAAGCGGCCCTGGCTGCCGTCAAGATCGCCTGTCCGCGCAATGACAAGGACAAAGGCCTGATGGGCGTCCGCGTGGCCAAGGTACTGACGGCCGCGCTCGACGCGATCGAGGACGACGCCGTGCGCCAGAAGGTTCAGGCCCATATCGCCCGGATGCCGCTTCCCGATGCCGACGGTTTCGTGCCGCTGTTCAACGGCAAAGATCTCACCGGATGGGTGGGCGACACCAAGGGTTACCTCGTCGAGGACAATATGATCGTCTGTAAGCCCGGCGGCAACCTCTACACCGCCCGCGAGTACGGCGACTTCGTGTTCCGGTTCGAGTTCAAGCTAACGCCCGGCGGCAACAACGGCCTCGCCGTGCGCGCCCCCATCGGCGGCGGCGCCTACGATGGCATGGAACTCCAGATCCTCGATAACACCGCCGACCAGTACAAGAACCTACAGCCCTACCAGTACCACGGCTCCATTTACGGTATCGTGCCCGCCAAGCGCGGATTCCAGAAGCCCGTCGGTGAGTGGAACGTGCAGGAAGTCACCGCCAAGGGCCGGCGTATCAAAGTCGTTCTCAACGGCACGACCATAGTCGACGCCGACCTCGACGAAGCCAGCACCCCCGCTACCATGGACGGCAAAGAGCACAAAGGGCTCGACCGAGCCAAGGGCCACCTCGGGTTCCTTGGCCACGGTTCCGTCGTCTGGTTCCGCAACCTGCGGATCAAAGAACTCGACTGATCACACCCCGGGCTGCGGCCACAGAATTACTTGGCTCGTCACACTCTTGTCCTAAACAGCGGTTCGTGAACCACCAAATTCTCAGGACAGCAGTCCTGGGCCTCGTCAAATGCAGCGGACATCCATTCGAGGTA
>JAACEL010000554.1 GCA_011682535.1 Nitrospiraceae bacterium
GAGACGACGTTCTCGACCAATGAGGTGATGGGGTGGACGGCCCCACTCCCCCGGCATCAAAGTGCCATAAGGTGGTCGTGTTGACTACCGCATTTGAGAGGAGCCATCCGATATGAAGATTACCACCGTGGGCCTGGATTTGGCCAAGAACGTTTTTCAGGTGCACGGCATCACCGCCGTTGGAGAGGTTGTCGCCCGTCGTCGTCTTCGCCGTTCTCAGGTCCGCGAGTTCTTCGCTAATTTGGAGCCTTGTCTGGTTGGCATGGAAGCCTGCGGTACGGCTTATTTCTGGGCGCGCGAACTGATGGCGCTGGGTCATGAGGTCCGTATTATCCCGCCTTCCTATGTGAAGGCTTATGTTCGGCGGGGCAAGAGCGACGCTGTTGATGCCGCCGCAATCTGTGAGGCGGTGATGCGTCCAAACATGCGTTTTGTGCCGATCAAGACAGAGAACCAGCAGGCGGCACTCATGTTGCACAAGGCCCGCGAACTTTTGATACGCCAGCAGACTATGTTGGTCAACGCGCTTCGGGCACATATGGCGGAACTCGGCATGACCGCGCCGCAAGGACGAGGCAAGGTCGAGGACATCATTGCCGTGATCGAGGATGACGAGGACGAGAGCATCCCCGACCTGGCGAAGGTCGCACTGAAGCCGCTGGTGGCGCAACTGCGCGCGAGCGAGAAAGGTACATCAGCACTCGACGCCGAGATCATGGCTTGGCACAAGAACAGTGAAGCCAGTCGACATCTGGCGACAATCCCCGGCATTGGGTTTCTGACAGCAACGGCGATTGCGGCCACGGTCCCCGACCCATCTTTCTTCTGCTCCGGTCGCGAGTTTTCGGCCTGGTTGGGGCTGACGCCTCGGCAGAATTCCAGTGGGGGCAAGGAACGGCTGGGCCGAATATCAAAACAAGGCAATCAATACATCCGGCGGCTTTTGGTCATCGGCGCAACCAGTGTGCTGCGCCACGCCCGCGCCAAGAGTGCTCCGGGCGCGGACTGGGTGAATGGATTGCTTGAGCGCCGTCCTCCCCGTCTGGTCACGGTGGCCATGGCCAACAAGACAGCGCGTATCGCCTGGGCGTTGCTGGCCAAGGGCGAAACATACCGAGCCCCAACTGCCACAGTGTGAACGAAAAAGAACCATGGATCAGAAACAGCTAGAGGAAGTCGTATAGAGTTTTGCAAGGGTGAATACAACTTGATGCCAACCGGTCGAACCGGGGATCGGGACACTCCGTTGGGACCAGGCGCTACGAGCGCGCTGAGGTGATTGGAACCAGATCCGCGAATTTCATCAGGGCCAGCGGTTATGATGCCGCATCAACAGGCCGGACACATGACCGCACCCGACCGAGATGGCAATCAAGCCAAATTCTTCTTGCAACACAGGGGCCGTCCACACACAGGGCAAAATACTGAATCGTTAACATGCGAGTAACTTTCCCCGGAAATCAGGGTTGAGGGCGGCTTTGAGGCGTTTGCGTTTCAAGGACATTTTTGTAGGGTCGCGTTTGAGTATGTTCAAAGCGGCGCGTCGTATGATGGCGAAGTTCAAAGGAGCGTGGTCCTTCCGGGTTCGGCAATCGTCCTCGCGGAAGGTGACGTCGAGTTGCCAATGTAAATTGTTCTCGATGCTCCAGTGAGACCGGCAGGCTGCCGCGATGGCCGCCGGGTCAGGGGGCAGTGAGGAGATGTAGAAGCGGGTTTCAGTCGATGTCTCGCCGGTTTTCTTGTCAGTGCGGGTCGCCGAGACCCACGCGATGGTGGTGAGATCGGCCCAGTCCGGATGCCGCTCAGTCAACCATGAACGGGCTTTAGCGACACGGCAAACCCGCTCTTCGATGCGGCCATGACCGAGGTGCGTGTCCGTATGGGCCGGGCACTCGCCCGACAAGGCCGGATCGTCGAAAAAGTCTTTAACATCATCATGCAGGGTTCCCTGATTGCCTTTGAGGGCCAGCACGTAATCCGCCTTTCGCTCCCTGATTTTAGCGGCGATGTCCTTTTGGGTTCCCATGGCGTCGATGGTGACGATGGCCCCGGTCAGGACCAAGAGGTCCAGAAGCTCCGGAATGGCGGTGATTTCGTTGCTCTTGGCATCGACGGCGCGCTGGCCGATGACGAGACCGGCTTCGTGGGCGTAGGCCGAAACCAAGTGCAGGGCACCCTTTCCTCCGCCGTCATGCTTGGAGCCGCGCAAGGTCTTGCCGTCGATCGCGACCACGCCGGAAATCCGTTCCTGCAAACCGGCGACCCAGGAAGAGAAAGCCCTTTCAAGGGCTTGCGGGTCGAGCAGACGGAAAATCTTGCGGAAGGTCTGGGCTTGAGGAATGCCCTCTTTGAAGGGCAGAAACTGCCGTAGCCAGCCCAACTGCTCTTGACCAAGCAACTCGATTTCGTCGAAATCCTCGGCCCGGCAAAGCAGTCCTACAAGTGTCGTCAAAAGAACCTCATCCAAGGGATAGGTAATCATCCCCACCACCCGATGGTCTTCTATTGCCTTGATATGATCCAGAAAATTCGCAGTCATAGCCGGAACTCCTTTCCCGGCTATCAGAATCAATCTTTCTTAACCTTCCATTAGCAATTTAAGATTCGGCCCTGTCGTATGGCCAATCAGCAGGGGAATCGAGTGAACGATTTCACGCCTTAATGACCTTCATGAGGAACTCATCGTCCCAAGCGGCCATATGACGCTTTGATTTAAGGCTGTGTTTCCCCGGGGTCTTCCTGAGCAAGTTTGTCGCCATGTGTTTGACGGTGGTGAAATTGGCCGGAGCGTTTTTCTTTCGAATGCGGCATTCATCATCGCGGAAGGTCATGTCCAGGACCCAATGGAGGCTGTTTTCAATCCCCCAATGGCTGCGGACCGCGTTGGCGAGGTGTTCTGCGTCGGCGGGGAGCGAGGAGATGAAAAAGCGGGTCTCGCGCGATGTTTTGTCGGCGGTTTCGCGCTCGGCGGTAACGGCGACGATGCTTCTGAGGCCCATCCAGGGATGGCGTTCACGGAGCCATCCGATGTCTTCGGTGGCGACGATATCGCGGGTTTCCAGGCGGCCGTGGTCGGCGTCAACGGTGCGATGGCGTGAAACTTGGATGTCGGCGAAGTCGCGTTCGCCCTGTTCACAAAACAGCA
>JAACEL010000555.1 GCA_011682535.1 Nitrospiraceae bacterium
CTGATATGGACCGAGGTCGTCCAAAAGTCAACGCCCCGCGTTGCAGGCCCGGTTAACAGGGCCATTCGCGGCTCTCAGAAGTGCAAAACTCTAGTCTATGGTTGCAGCAGGGCTGGCCGTGCTCTATCCTTTCTCATACAGCCGGGCAGCACGGCGCCAAGCGCGTGATGTCCCGATAGAATCAGCCAAAGGGGTAGTCTCATGCTTCCAGCCGCAGTTTCGGGTGTTCTTGTTCTCGGGATCCTGTGTGCGCTACAGGCCGGCGCTGAGGAGTCCGCCGGGAGGAGTCCAGATGCTATGAAAGAAGAGTTGTCCGATTCCTCCGAACTAACGGTGGAATCGATCCGATCCATCTGCGAGGAAATCCGGCGGTGGGTACGCGGCGTTCGCCTGGATGCATCGAGGAATGAGGTGGTCGAGGACGCGCGTGGGCGAATTCTGCGTTATGATTGGAATGACCCAACGAAGCTGGTGCGTGCCTTCACCCGAAGGGAACTGTGCCGTATTCTCGTAAAACGGTACAACGAAACGGAGGAGGGCCGCGGGGGGCGGGGGTGCAAGGTGGCGGTGAAGGATTGTCTGGACGCGCTGGAGAACCCTTCAACCTATGACGGCAAGGGCTTCGGGTTCTGGAAGGGACTGCACAAAGACACGGACCGTGACCAGGAGCATCCCGATGACGCGTATTGGTTCGAGCCGGCGTGGTGGGCGCAGGCGGGATGCTGGCGGCAGGATGTGGTCTGGTATGGCGAGAGTGCGCGTCGCGGTTGGCATTGCGCTGACGCGGTTGGCCTATGGGGGTGGGATCCGAAAGAGGCGGGGCACGCAGAGCGTGGACCTGGCGTCCTCCCGTTGGACCTCGATGGTCAAGGTGGGTGGAAGGGCGCCCATGCGGGGTATCCGTTTGACTGCCCCGACGGGTGCAAGAGGTACATCATCTGGATCCTGCCGAAGGAGGCCTATCTCGAAAGCATGGACGCCAACGGCCGGCGGGTTGCCGTGGGCCTGTGGGATCGGTATACCTGGAACGTCGACCCCGATGCCGTCCCACCCCACCCAAAAGGGGTCTTGAATTACATGATCCCTCTCCCTTGACCCCTCTCCCCTCCAGGTCTACGCAGAATATTCTGCGTAGACCTATTGATATTGCGATTGTTTCTGCGGTAGAATAAAGTCTATGAAGAAGAATATGCATAACAAATATGACGCTTCGCCTGGCGATCCGCTTGTGTTAGATGATGTGGACCTTGCCATGCTTCGCCTGCTGCAGGCGGATGCATCCATCACAAACGCCGAGTTGGCGGCGAATGTTCGCCTTTCTCCCTCGGCCTGCCTCAGCCGAACCAGGCGGCTGCGGGAAGGTGACGTCATAGAACGGTTTACTGCCGTGGTGGACGCCAAGAACGTCGGGTTAACCGTCACCGCGTTTGCGTTCGCGACGCTGTCCAAGCATAGCCGAAGCGCCGCGGAATCATTCCGCCGGCGAATCGAGGCAACCACGCAGGTGATGGAGTGTTACAACATTACCGGGCGGGCCGACTACTTGCTAAAGATAGTCGCGCCGGACATCTCCGCCTACCGCGACTTTGTGATCGACCAACTAATTGAGATTCCTGAGGTAGAGCATGTCGAAACGCTTGTCGTGCTCAAGACGGAAAAACGCAGTTTCGACCTGCCCTTGGATCACGCAGGCACTTGGAGAAAGTAATGACAGGACCAGATTGCTTGCGGCTGAAAGCAACGCTCCTCGTGGAGGGAATCAACTTCACCCCTGGAGCACTCGAGGGAGTGGGAACGCGGTTCAAGGAGCAGAACCACGGGCTCTTTGGATGGGACTTGGTGAACCATAAGGGCGTTGACATGCCCGACGATTTTGTGCACTCCGACGGGACCGTGACTCAATTCCGTTTCAACCCGGCTTCGCCCTATGTCATGAGCCTGCGCAGCGGCGATCTCGTGGTCGCCAAGCGCGATGAAGTGCTGGACCACGTGACGCTGATCCCAAGGCCAAAGTACTACGACGCGCTCACAGAAAACGGCGCAACAATGCGACAGATCGCGCAAATTGGGGGAGAGGACTGTTTTTTTGTGTGCTATCAGAATTACTGCTCGCACTTTGCCGGTGGCGAGGAATGCGCCTTCTGTAACCTGGTCGCGACGAAGAGGACGTACGAGTCCGTACTTACACGCAAAGACGTCAAAGATATAGGGGAAGCCGCGGCGGCTGCGTTCTCCGAGGGGATGGTCAAACACATCCTTCTCACGGGAGGCTGTTTCAGTCACCAAAAAGAAGTCGCATTGGTGGCGGACATCGTTGAGAGCATCCGCTCGGCGCTGAACTTGACTGAGGTACCGGGCACGATCCTGCCCTCGGCCACGACCAACGAGGACGATATACGGCGATACCGCGACACCGGGATCGGGGCGATCGGATATAGCATGGAAATATGGCACGAGGCTATGTACCAAGCGTTCTGCCCCGGCAAGTCAAAGAACACTTCGCATGACGATTTTGTCGGTGCGATCAAGAAGGCGGTGAAGATATTTGGCCCGGGAAACGTATACTGTGTATTGGTGATGGGGATGGAACCCCGCAACACGTTTCTTGAGGGGATACGCGAGATGTCCTCCATCGGCGCGAACGTCGTGCCGTTCGTTTGGAGTCCGAACCCCGGATCGAAGCTTGAGGGACATCGCGCTCCCACCGCACAATGGTACATTGATACCACATTGGAAGCAGCGGAGATTGTGTCACGAAGCGGCGTTCCGAGCGGGACGCGCAACCACTGCTACCGATGCGACGGGAACTCGCTTCTACACGATGCCCTACGGAACAAGTAGGCGAACCCTGAGCATCCCCTCAACTATTAAGGGGATATTAAGGGGACACTATACTTAATTATTGCAGCATTACATATGAACTCACAGGAAGTCGTGTGGTGCAACAATTAAGTATGGTGTCCCCTTAATTGCTTCTTCATCGCCGGGATGGCGCACCTTGGCGCATCGCGCACACTGATAGGCGCTTCGGCCAAAGCGAATCCGGCCCAAGAGGGTCTCAATGGACTTGGTCTTGACGCCGCGGCTTTCCATGAGCGCCCCGCACGAACAGCGCACCTTGTCCTCACGCCGTCCCAC
>JAACEL010000556.1 GCA_011682535.1 Nitrospiraceae bacterium
TCAGCACCATTTCTTTTGCGGCGATTTCCTTGGCCTGGGGTGTGCTCATGACGGGGTTGCCGGTGAATTTGAGGACGCCTTTGGCGAGGTCCCAATCGGCCTTGTCCGAGCGCACTTTGCCCTCGGGGTGCGTGACGACCACCTTGCCTTCCAGATAGATGCGCGCGGGACGGCCTCCGCCTTCGTTGTAATCGAATCGGATGGTTCGCGCGCTGATGGGCAGGGACTGCTGATTGGGATCATCGGAATGCAGCACGATCTCGGCGCCGCCCGTGAGCAATGTGGGCATGCCGCTCATGGTGGCTTCCATTTCGCCCGCATTGACGTCGAACGAATCGTACCCCCCCATGCCGCCCGCATCCTGGGCATACAGCGGGAGCGCGGCCATGAGGACAGCCAGCGGCAGCACACAAGCGCCGATGAATTTGTTGTCCATTACTTGTTCCTTCCAAATTCGATGGACCCGGCCGGCGTCCGCACGTTCACGGCGCGTCCACCGGCGGCGGGGCGTTCTTCGTGAACCGAATTGTACCGGTTACGTCGGTTAGAATCAGCTTCTGTTCTTCGGGATACAGCCGCAGACTCGACGCGTTGAGCTTGGAACCGTCCGTGATGATGCTTACCGGATGGTCGCTTCGCCCCATCTGTTCGTCATTGAGCCACTCGAGGTCGGTCAACTGCACCTCCATCTCACCGATCCGAGCAATCACCCCGTCCTTGAGATAGGCCGTGCGCTCTTCCCGGAAGCGTCCGCGTCCGGCATCGAGGACAATGTCGGCATCCTCCTCGGCGGCGCCGTAGATGACCGCGTGCGTCTTTTCCAGGGTCCAGACGTGTTCCTTCTCGTCGAGGCTGTATTCTTCGGCTTGCACGATGACAGTCGGCTTTCGCGAAGCGCCCGCGGTTAGCCCGCTGTCGTACAGGCGCAACGTGATGCCCCGTCCGGCCATGGAGGGCCGCTCGTAGGAGGCTGTCTCGATTCCCGGGCGGCTGGGTGGATTAAGCTCTTGCGGCCGGGCCGACAGCTTGTCGCCACATCCCGCCGCGAGCACCACCAGGAGCACGCTCCATAGGTACGGCTTCACGCAGAACCTCTCTCGTTCCTACGGTATACGGCTTTCAGGCCTTTGAGAGCAAGTAACGGGTCGACGTGATGAATGCCCTCGGCGATGCCGGCGATCAGGTGCGCCATGCCGCCGGTGGCCACTACGGTGGGTTCACCGTCCATTTCCGCGGTGAGCCGCCGCACGATGCCGTCGACAAGGTCGGCGTAGCCGAAGGTGAGCCCCGAGCGGATATTGTCCACGGTGTTATGCCCGATGGCGAACGCAGGGCGAGAGATGTCGACTCGGGGGAGCTTGGCGCACTTCTCGAACAGGGCGTCCATCGAGATCTGGATACCCGGCGCGATAACCCCGCCCACATATTGCGACTTGGAGGTGATGACGTCGAAGGTGGTAGCGGTGCCGAAATCGAGGATGATTAGAGGGACGCCATATTCTTCGACCCCGGCGACGGCGTTGACAATGCGGTCGGCGCCGACTTCGCGGGGATTGTCGCACTGCAAGGCGATTCCGGTCTTGATCCCCGGCCCCACCATCAGGGCATTGACGCCGAAGACGGTCTTGCTCACGCGCTCGAGCGCCATGTCGAGCTGCGGCGCCACGCTCGACACGCAGAATCCGGACACCGCCCCGAGTTCCAGGCCCTCTTGCTGAAACAACAGGCCGAGCAGCACACGGAACTCGTCGGCGGTATGGTAATTGCCTGTGCGCACACGCCAGTGGGCCCGCAGGTCGTCGCCTTCGTAGAGCCCCATGACGGTGTGAGAATTGCCGACATCCATCACGAGCAGCATACTTCACTCTCCGTGAGCCGCCGCGGTCTGGCCGCACGAGCATGCCAAACGGCAGACGGGGCCTCGGCCCTCGTGCAAGAATCACCCGAAACCGGGCGTACCCGGCGGCGACTCCTTTTCTCCCTGTCCGGCACACCGCCCTCCGCTACTCCAGAGCACCGCGATGCGGGATCCGTGATTCCGCAGGCCATCCCGTGCCCGGGGTGTGCCACATTCCGGTTAGATTGTCTCAATAATCAACGACAAGTCGACCGCGGGGGCCGAGTGGGTCAGCGCCCCCACGGAGACAATATGGACCCCCGTCTCGGCGATGGCGCGGATGTTGTCCAGGCTGGCGTTTCCGCTGGCCTCGAGTACAACGCGCGTTCTCTTGGCGCGCTGGACGGCCTCGCGCATGTCGGCATGGCTCATGTTGTCCAGCATAATGGCGTCCGCGCCCGCAGCGATCGCCTGCTCGAACTCGTCGAGGTTGGTGACTTCCACCTCCACCTTCATCAGGTGATGGGCGCCCTGGGTCGCGCTATACACGGCCTTGTCGATGCCACCCGCTGCCACAATGTGGTTTTCCTTGATGAGCACGCCGTTGAATAGAGTATGGCGGTGATTGGTGCCGCCGCCATCTACCACGGCTTCCTTCTCCAGCCGTCGCAGCAAGGGCGTAGTCTTGCGCGTGTCGCAGACCCGGGCATCGAATCCGTCCACGGCGGCCACATACTTGGCCGTCAGCGTGGCGATACCCGACAGGTGCCGCACGAAATTCATCGCCGTGCGTTCCGCCGTCAGTACTGCCCGTGCATTGCCCTCGAACGTAGCCACGTCGTCGCCGTCGCAGAACCGCTCGCCGTTGGGCAGCGCGTCCCACGAGGCCACCTGGGCTTTCATCTTATCGAACACCATGCGAAACACTTCGATGCCGCTGAGGACGCCATCCTGCTTGGCAAGCAGCCGTGCCCGGCACCGCGCGTCAATCGGTACGGTGCGGTTCGTGGTGATGTCTTCCTGGCCGATGTCCTCTTCAAGCGCATTGGCGATCAGTCTTGCAAGAGCCTTCTGCATACAGAGTATCCCTCCCACTCAAGCTCGATATGGTAGCACATAAGCCCCGCCAATGCGACTTTTCCGGCCCTCCCAAATCGCCGGATAACTTCGCCGTGGCGCGCGGAGCAAGCTCAGCCTCGTCGGCGACTCGAGAGTGGTTTTCACCCACCTGGTGATGGCGTGGCTGAGCGTATCTCGCGCGTAACCAAGCTCTTCGGGCGCGCCACAATACGCTACCCG